>MNZT01000079.1 GCA_001873755.1 Candidatus Wirthbacteria bacterium CG2_30_54_11
CTCATGAAGTGGAGTTCCTGATCAAGGCAGAAGTTGAGATTGCGAAACGAAATGAGCTTCATACGTTTGCGGTACTACCAAAGAGATGGGTGGTCGAGAGATGTTTTGGATGGCTAGAAAAGTCACGAAGGCTTTGGAAGAACTGTGAAAGAAAGACTAATTCGTCATTGCAAATGATGGTCTTATGTTTTCTCGTTATCCTATTGAAAAGATTTTGAACAGGCTCTTAGAAGTATCCTCTAAGTATACCATACGGGAGCGAGAACAATAAAGATGTTTGCAGTCGACCTCCATATACATTCGAGGTTTTCCAGAGCAACGTCCAAGTCCCTGACGCTTCCGGAACTGTTCCATTCGGCCAGAGCCAAAGGGATCAGCGTACTGGGGACCGGGGATTTCACCCATCCGGCCTGGCGTCGTGAGATGCACGAGCAGCTGCAGGATGACGGGTCAGGCCTGCTGAGATTGAAAAAGGAATTTCAGGCGGTCTCATCGGTTGGTCAGACTGAACTTTTTTCGGGTTCCGGGGGTATTGGCTTGAGCGGACAATCCTTCGTGGTGGATGACGTCCGGTTCATCCTGACCTGCGAACTCAGCACGATTTATTCGCACAATGGTCGGACCCGCAAGGTTCACCACGTTTTCCTGGCCCCCGACCTCAGGCGGGCGGATGCCGTCAGTGAGGCTCTGCAGGCTCGCGGTATTAATATCACTTCTGACGGACGTCCCATGATGGGGCTGACTTCACAGGAACTGTGTGAAGTGGTTTTCACAGCCTGCCCGGACTGTCAGCTCATACCGGCTCATATCTGGACACCGTGGTTTTCGGTGTTCGGGTCCAGATCCGGATACGATACGATCGAGGAGTGCTACGGTCCGTATACCGAAAAAATTCTTGCTCTCGAGACCGGATTGTCTTCAGATCCTGAGATGAACTGGCGCTGTTCGCAGCTGGACAGGTTCACCCTGGTCTCCAATTCGGACGCGCACTCCGCTGTCAAACTCGCCCGAGAGTGCAATGTCTTTGCGGCTTCTGCCCTCTCTGATCTGACATACGGACGGCTGGTCGAGATGATCAGAAAGGGTGATCCGGCAGAATTTCTCTTCACCGCAGAATTTTATCCGGAAGAGGGCAAATACCATTATGACGGACACCGCGTCTGCGAAGTATGCTGGTCCCCCGAGGAGACCAGAAAGCATGGCGGTATCTGTCCCCGATGCCACCAGGGTGTGACCGTCGGGGTCAGCAGCCGCGTAGATGAACTGAGTGATCGTCCGGTGGGGTATGTGCCGTCAAACCGGCCAGGTGTCCGCCATATCGTGCCTCTCGATGAGCTGATCGCTTCAGAGTTCCATATGTCTGCGACCTCAAAGAAAACTGCAGCGCTTCGGCGTGCGCTGACAGAGGAATACGGCAGTGAACTTCGGGTGCTTCTGGATGCCGATACAGATGAGATCAGTGCTTTCGCCGGGGTGAACATGGGTTCTGCGATCCGGAAGATGCGCAGCGGGGAAGTCGAGAAGTCGCCCGGGTACGACGGGGAGTTCGGAAAAGTGATAGTAAGCGTTTAGCGTTTTTGGTATAACGTGCATGCGGGATTTGGTTTTTTTAGCTGAGGGAGGAGCGCAAGTGGCAACGGAAGAAATAATGAAAAGCCAGGTTCAATTCCAGGATCATGCCGAGCCTGCAGTGGAAAAGGTCCGCATCCGTGGCAGCAGGGGCGATCTGATCATCGAGGTCGATGACAGCGTCGCCTTCAGCAAAGCGCTGAAAAATCTGGAATCAGAGCTTCGCAAAGCGCCACTTTTTTATAAGGATTCTGTAGCCCGTATAGGGTTCGGACAGACCATCCTCAACGCAAAACAGAAGAAATCCATCCGCGAGGTGTGCGTAAAGTTTGGCATCCTCTATCAGGAGCTGGCCACCGATTTTCGTGAAGATCAGAAAAAGGCCAATGCTCTCCTCATCTCCCGGACCCTCAGGTCAGGTCAGAAGGTCCAGTACGACGGTCACGTCGTCATTCTGGGAGATGTGCAGCCGGGGGCCGAAGTGGTCGCTTCCGGCCATATCATCGTCTGGGGCACCCTTCGCGGGGTCGCTCATGCCGGTGCCGGCGGCAACCAGAAGGCTTTTGTCTGCTCCATGCGTCTCATTCCCGTGCAGCTCAGGATCGCCAATTTCGTGGCTGTGGAGCTGGGCGGGTCAGAGAACCAGTCCAAAAAGCCGGAGATCGCTCATATCGAGGGCGACCTGATCGTGGCCGAAGAATGGGATGCCAAGACGTTTGTCAAAATGGGAATTGTACTTGAATAACTGTCATTACTGCAGGTCCATCTATGCTGCTCTCTCTCAACTGGCTTGCCGAATTCATCGATCATGGTTTGTCAACCGAGGAACTGGCCGAACGTCTCACCATGTCAGGTACCGAGGTCAAAGCCATTCACCATATCGGCGCCGAGTTTGACCGCATCGTGGTGGGGGAGGTGCTGGAGCTGAACCCTCACCCGCAGGCCGATCGTCTTCGCCTGCCGTTCGTTCGTATTGATGACCATACGACCAGACAGGTCGTCTGCGGAGCTGCCAATCTCGCAGTCGGACAGAAGATCGCATTTTCTTCGGTCGGAGCCCGTCTGTTCATGGACCCGGCGCAGAAAGAACGGCAGGAACTGACCGCTGCTACCATTCGCGGGGTCGAGAGTGCCGGCATGGTCTGCTCGGAGCGCGAGCTCGGTCTGGGTACCAGTCACAAAGGCATCCTGGTCCTGGATCCTGAGTGCAAAGTCGGGACGCCGCTGGCTGACGCTCTGGGCCTTTTGGACACGATTTTCGAACTCGAGATCACTCCCAATCGTGGAGACTGTCTCTCGGTCCTGGGCATTGCCCGTGAGGTCGCGGCTTTGACCGGCAAACCAGTCCATATCCCTGACGCGGCCGGTGCGAAAAAGAAGATCAGGTACGCAGAACTGGCCGAAGTGGTAGAGACCTGGAGATCCGGTTTCAAAGGTGCGAAGCCAGATATTTCGATCACGGTGGATACTCCAGAACTGTGCCCCCGATTTTCTGCTGTCGTTATCTCGGGTATAGCGCCCGGTCTTTCTCCGATCTACATGCGCTGGAGACTGATCAACTGCGGCGTACGGCCGATCAGCAATATCGTGGATGTGACCAACTACGTCATGCTGGAACTGGGTGCTCCGCAGCATGCGTATGACCGCAGGGATATCTCCGGCACCGCTATGACCGTCAGAACCGCACGTCCCGGTGAACTGATGAAGACGCTGGACGGCGTGGAACGCAGGCTTACCGGTAGCATGGTAGTGGTCTCGGATGAGGCAAAGGTGCTTTGTCTGGCCGGGATCATGGGGGCGGAGAACAGCGAGATCAAAGAAGATACTACAGATATTGTCTTGGAAGCCGCGCATTGGGATCCCGTCAATATCCGCCATACCTCGACCAGCCTGGCTCATCGGACCGAGGGTGGAGCTCGTTTTGAAAAATTTGTGGACCCTGACCTTACTCTGCAGTCGTTCTGGCGTAGTGTTACTCTGCTCCAGTCCATGGACGCCGGTGGGGAAGTGCTCGGTATTTTGGATCTGGATGCGACGAGCCATAAGGCCCGTTCGATCGCTCTGCCCAGCTCCAAGCTCGAGCAGCTGCTGGGAGACAGTGTCCCCAAGACAAAAGCTGCATCAATCCTTCGAGATCTCGGGTTTGAAGTAACGGTTCCTGAGGGCAAAGCCGGCAAGGCCTGGATGTTGAAGGTCTCGGTGCCTCGTTTTCGTCCTGATGTGAAGGAAAGCGCGGATCTGGTGGAAGAGGTCGCCCGCATCATGACCATCGGTGCGTTCGGCACGAGGCTGCCTGAGGCCCGTTTTCCTCTGGAGACGACCCGCTATCAGGCTTCTCTAGCCCGTCAGACCCGTGAAACCATGTGCTCACTCGGCTATGCCGAATGTTACAGCTATTCACTTTTGAGCGAAAAAAACCTGCAGCGTATGGGTTTCGACCTCGCCCCGTATCTGAGACTCAGCAACCCGCTGGCAGATTTCGAATATCTGCGCTCCAGCCTGCTGCCGGGGCTGCTTTTGGCTGTGGAAAAGAATATGACCAGCCAGGATGAGATTCGCCTTTTCGAGGTCGGCACGGTGTTTTTGCGGGATGAAATGTCTGAGACGCATCTGCCGTCAGAGCCGACCATGCTTGGCCTGCTGGTCCTCTCGGGCGAGGGCAAGGATGGCCGCCTCTGGAAGAGTGGAGAGAATGCGTTGAGAGAAATAAAGACTGCGCTTGATTCACTTTTGAAAGTATGGGGTCTGTCTGATCCCACCTGGCAGCAGAGCTCTCAGGTCCCGACTGCGACCGTGGGGTCTAATTGGCTTCACCTGGGGCGCACAGCAGCTATAGTGGACGGTGCAAAAGAGATCGGCTGGGCAGGAGAGCTGCATCCGCAGAAAACTGTTTTTCTGGACCTCGGGGGCCGGCATGTCTGCTATGCAGAGATCGACCTGTCGGCGATTGACCGGGACCGGGCAGTACGTCAGTTCAAGCCGTTTTCACCATACCCTCCTGTTACTCTGGATATCTCCTTTGTCCTCGCTTTTGAGGTCCAGGCCGCAGCTGTGGAAAAGGTCATCCGGGATGCCGGTGGGGACATAGTGACCTCGGTCGAGGTGCTCGATGTTTTCGAAAAGCCGGAATTCGGAGCGGGGAACAAGTCCATGACCTGGCGTCTGACCTGTCAGAGCATGGAACGGACGCTTCAGGACGCCGAAGCCGCTTCGGCGCATGCCTCTGTCGTCGAAGCGCTCGTGAAGGCATTTGCGATCCAGGTGAGACAGTAACTTACAGATACCGGTTCGTCATATCGAGAGGAGATCCCCATGGCCATGCAGGACGGCTATTTTTCGGTCCCGGACGTGGAGCGGTTCGCAGATACGCTGGCGGTGCTCGCGGCTGAGACCGTGCAAAAGGCCAATTCCGGGCACCCCGGCGCTCCCCTTGGTATGGCACGGATGATGAGCGAGCTTTATCTCAATCATGTCCGGGTGGATCCTGCCCACCCTCACTGGTACGACCGAGACCGGTTCATCCTGTCCGCCGGTCATGCGTCGGCCGGACTGTATTCCCTGCTTCATCTGTCTGGGTATCAGATCTCTATTGACGATCTCCGGCAGTTCCGTCAGTGGGGGAGCATCACCCCCGGCCATCCTGAGCGGCATCTGGATATCGGCATCGAGATGACGACCGGTCCTCTCGGTCAAGGACTTGCCACAGCAGTCGGTGTTGCGCTCGGAGAAAAACATCTTCAGGCGGAGTTCAACCAGCCCTGGCAATCGTTGCTCACGCACAGGGTCTATGTGATCGCCTCCGAGGGCGACATCATGGAGGGCATCAGCGCTGAGGCCTGCTCTCTGGCCGGGCACTGGAAACTTGGCAATCTGACCGTTCTCCTGGACCGCAACCAGATCTGCATCGACGGTCCTACGGATCTGTCATTTTCCGAAGATATCAGGGGCCGCTTCACGGCTCAGAACTGGTTCGTCCAGGAGATCGATGGTCACGATGTGCAGGCGATCCGCGGAGCGGTCGAACAGTCTAAAAAAGAGGCAGACCGGCCCAGTCTCATCATTTGCAATACGCATATAGGCTGGCGGTCAGCCAAACAGGACAGTGCCGGTGCTCATGGTGAGCCTCTGGGCCAGGACAACCTGGAAAAGTTCAAGGCAGAGCTGGGTTATTCCGGCAGCTTTACCGTACCTGATGCCGTAGATGCAGTGAGACAGCAGAAACTTCTGATCGGGAGCGAACAATACGGCCAGTTTGAAAAAACCTTAGTGGCTTATCAAAAAGCACAGCCCGAATTGGCAGCTGAATTTATGAGAAGGCAGGTAGGCGAGCTGCCCCAGGGATGGGAACAGTCTCTTCCTTTTGCAGAGACTCTGACGAGTGTCGCCACGCGCAAGGCGTCGGGCAATATCCTCGATGCGATTGTTCCTGTCATTCCTGAACTCGTCGGCGGGTCTGCGGACCTGACCCCGAGCAACAATACAAGAGCCAAAGGAATGACCGATATGCTGCCGCCGCTTTTTGACGGCCGCTATGTGCACTACGGCATCCGCGAATTCGCCATGGGTACGATCATGAACGGGATGGCGGTTTATGGAGGTATCATTCCGTACGGCGGCACCTTCATGGTGTTTTGTGACTACATGAAACCTGCTATCAGGCTCGCGGCACTGATGCAACTCAAAGTCGTCTACGTCTTCACGCACGACAGCATCGGTCTCGGCGAGGACGGCCCGACCCATCAGCCGATCGAGCAGCTCGCTGCCTTGCGGTCGATCCCCGGACTCCAGGTGATCCGGCCGGCAGATGCCAATGAGACGGCTGTGGCCTGGAAGATGGCGCTTGGTCATCAGGGCCCGACGGCTTTGATACTTTCCCGTCAGAACCTGAAGGTCCTGACTTCAGGAAAGAACAAGGATGACATGAAGGGTGCATACATTATGAAAGTGGAAAAGGAGACAGACATCAGCCGTTTGCACGATGGTGACGGCGTCTCTACCAAACTTGACTTGATCCTCGTGGCCACTGGTTCTGAGGTCTCGCTGGCCTTCGAGGCTGCTGAAATCCTTGAACACAAAGGCCTGTCCGTTCGCGTCGTGACCATGCCCTGCTGGGAGGTCTATCGGAAGCAGTCGCCAGAGTATCAGAATATGCTCCTGCCACCCGGCGTCCGGAAGGTCGGCGTCGAGGCAGCTTCGCCGTTCGGATGGCACGAGTGGGTGGATGAGGTCATTGCCATCGATGGTTTCGGCGCGTCGGCGCCCGGTGATGTAGTGATGGAGCAGTATGGGTTTGCGCCGGAGGCGATAGCGAATCGGTTGGCATAGCATCATCAGTTACTCTCGCGAGCATTTTTACAGTATGTTCATAAACTTCGAGATGAGCATTTCCTGTATGCATTGCTATGTCGTTCTGCGCCAATTCAATGTAGTGTCCTCTGAAATGAGCATCATCTTTAATCTTGATTACGAGTTTGTACCAGTCATCCGTCGTAATTGCGATTTTCCCCGAAGCCCAGAGCGAGGGATAAATATCAGCATAGAGTCTTTTCATCATCTCATTTGTGGCGTACAAGGCTACGGGAACACCATTTCCGAGTGCTTCAGCCGCTACGAGGCCAAAAGTTTCGTAAAATGAACAAAACGGTACAATGGCATTCGATTGTTTGGCGTAGCTAAATACTTCCGATTGAATATATGAGCCCAAGAATACAATTCGTTCTTCAAGGTTAAGATGTCTGGCATCCAATTGATTGATTCGGGCACGAATTTTATCAAGTTCAGCCTTCTGGATTGTTCCTGCGAAGAACAATCTTGTGGTTAATCGTGGATTAATTTTAAGGATGTGTATCAAAAGTTCTACCATGGTGATAGTGTTTTTTTGATCACAGATGCGTCCTATAGCAAATAAATCATCTGAAGTTATTGTAATCTCATCAAGTTTTTTCGTATTGCAGACATCATCTATCTTATGCATTGCAGACAAGGGAGTTGCACATTCCTTGATTTGTTTCTCAAATCGATTTGCAGCGGCATCAGAAATTGGCGGAACATCTACTTTATTAATCCGAGCCTCAAATACATTCTATCGAAGCATATTGAACTTTTGGGGCATGAAAGAATGCCTGAACAGTCTTGGGTCGCTTTTGGAAAGAACGCATGATGGAAAGGACTGTCGATTTGAGTTCCTTCCGATTGGAAGGA
>MNZT01000005.1 GCA_001873755.1 Candidatus Wirthbacteria bacterium CG2_30_54_11
CAACCATGAAGCTTCGAGAAAAGATCAAGGATCCCACAACAGGTAAATGCAAGAAGAAGTACTACCCAGCTCAAACCCCCTATCAGCGATTAATGCTCCATCCCAAAGTTTCGGAGTCCACCAAAGTCATGCTAAAATCTATCTATGAGCGGCTCAATCCCATCCAACTACAACGACAAATCAAGTCCAAACTCAACAAGCTACGGGACACCCTTCGGTAAGATTTCTTAATGATCTAACGCGCGGACCGGACCGTCCCCGACTTCGAGAAGCGGGATCTCTTCATAACTTCTGATCCGCTCTCCGGGTACCACCCTGTCAGTCCTCTTTTCCTGGTACCCGGTCCAGACCGCTGTGAGTACACAGCCGCCGGCAAACACCAGCAGGACCCAGAACCACAGGATGCGGACGCGACTTGTATTCATCAGGCATCCTGCAATCTGTCTTTGAGATGTTCATACCCGGACCGTCCCAGCAGCGCATAGGCATAATCCTTGCCCAGTTCCACCCCGGGCTGGTCAAAGGCATTGATATCGTAGAGCTCACCCGACAGGGCCGCCGCATATTCCATCAGGTAGATGAACTGCCCGACCACATTCTCATCCAGGACAGGAAAAACTATTCTGCTCGTCTCCACTTGATTTTCCCGCAGCGCCGTCCTCGTACCCTGCTCTTCGGCAGCCATGAGCTGAGCGAAGCTGGTACCCTTCAGATAACCAAGTTCCGGCACACTCTCCGGCACATCGCTGATGGTCAGGTCGCAGCTGAACTCTTCGACTTCCAGGAACACTATATTCTTGTCCCGGGGACCGAAATTGAACAGCTGGATCTGAGAATGCTGGTCTGTCGTGCCCAGCGACTCGGTCGGCGTCTGTCCTACCCTGACCTCTTTCCCCTGACGATCATCCCTCTTGCCCAGGCTCTCGCCCCAGAGCTGCTTGAACCACTCGGGCCAACGCTTGAGGCGGTAGCTGTACGGCATCATGACCACCACATTCTTTTGTTTCAAGGCGTAGCTCGCATACTGGAGTGCCGCGAACTGCGCCGCTGGATTCGCCACGAACAAAAGCTGGCAGCGCTCATCCATCCGCGCCGCGCCGGTCAGCAAAGCCCTGGCATCAAGACCCAGGAACACAGCGGGAAAAAGCCCGACAATACTGAGGATGGAGAACCGACCGCCCACGTCATCCGGATGGATGAACAGACGGATGTGTTCGCTGCTTCCGACATCTTTCAACAATCCTGTGGTCTGTGAAGTCGTAAAGACCAGATGCCGGGTGTAGTCTGCTCCAAACCTTTTTTTAAGTTCCTGGCGGGTATAGAGAAAACCCGCTGCCGTCTCCATCGTGCTCCCGGATTTGCTCACTACATTGAACAGGGTGGTGGAGAGGTCCACGGTGTGGAAAAAAGCGGCCAATTCTTCCGGATCGACATTGTCAAAGCAGTGAAAACTGACGCCATTGCCCATGGCCGGCAGATGCGCGAACGAATGATGGAGCGCGATCGCCCCCAGCGCCGACCCGCCGATGCCGAGCACGACGAAAGTTTTGACCCACTTCATCTCCTCACGGAAAGCTTCCAGTTCATCGATCAGCTCTCCGTCGTACGGGAGCTCCAGGAAGTGAAGCTTACCGGCTTTTCGCGCTTCGGATACCTGAATATTTGCCTGAGTAACCAGCTTTTCTACCACCTTCAGTTCGTCTGCCGTCACTCCGTGTTCATCTCCTATCGCCTTGGCAAGCATTCCCGAAAAATCGAACAGGATATCCTGCATGTCTAACCTCCTTCTTCTTGGCTTTGAGCTTTGAGCGATGGGCTTTGAGCTCAATTAAAGAAGCTCACAGCTCAACGCTCACCGCTTCTCAGCTTTTAGGTATATAGGTCTTGATTACTTCCGCCTTTGTTCCCCCGTGACCCCGCAGATGGTACGCGCCGACCTGCGCCGGGACGAACACAGACCAGCCTTCCCGTACTCCGACTGTTTTATCGCTTCCCTCGATTCCTATCTGTATCGCACCTTCTTTCACGAAAATGTGATGGAAGCTTTCATCGGTATGTTCCAGCCAGGGAGCCATCCTGTCACTCAGGAAGATCATGTCCGATCTGTAATAAGCAGTTTCAAACAGCTTCGATACCCTCCCGCCCGTATCCTTCCGGATGAGCTGCGCCTGTCCCATCAGATTTTTCGGCGAATTTGCATCTTCCGAACGGTCAATATACTTGAAATAATCATCTATCTGTACCGAACGGACGGAGCCGTCGGGATTGAATTTACCTTTGTCAAAAGAGCGGATGGTCGACACACTGTCCGAACGGTCACGCTGCACCTCATACAAGATATTGCCCAAAGGGCAATTCGCATCCTCTTCCCAGGAATGATGTATCCCCCCTGCGCTCGGGTCTATGATGGTACCGCTGTCCACCCGTAAGCAATTGACGAACTGCCAGGGATTGTGCGCGAGGACCATCCGATCGGCCTCCCCTCTGGCCTGGACGGGAGTCAGGCTTCCTTTCATGGCATGCTTGCTCAGGAGTTCCATCCCGGTGGCGATCTCCCGACATGCCTTTTCATAAGCCTGCCAGTTGCAACCCGGTTTCACTCCCAAAGTGATCGAGCCGGGCTCGAGGAAAAACCAGGTCTCAGGTTTGGACAGCCAGTGTGTAGTGCTCTCCTCTGTTTCCTTTACATGCAGCTGAAAAGAATTCCCCAGTGCCTGGGTATATTTGATGAGAGCCGGCATGGAGGTTCCAAATCGCCGGGCAATACTCTTTCCCAGGATCTCTATAGGATGCTGCACCAGGAGATCATGAAGGGGAAGGGACGGTATGGCCGTATCACTGAGCTGACTCTCTCTGGATCTCCTCAAGTGCACTTCATACACCGGAGGCGCGACATAACTACCCTGTTCATCCGGCCTGGACATGGCGAAAAACTGCGAACAGGGAATTACTCTGCTGACACCGGCCAGCTCATACGACTGACCGATCCTGATCCCGGAGAGGAGAGGCTCCCTGGTGATCCCCTTGAGCTTCGGTATATAACTCCCACCCCAGGTCGGCTGCTCGATGAGAATAGGGACGATCAGGTACAGATCCTTGTCTAACATATTATCCCCCCTGCAGACGTCTCTAATCGTGCGGCGAAATCTTCCAGGATCTCCATAGCCTTTGATGTACCGATCCGGTCGACACCGGCTGTTAAAAAATCGAAATAATTATAGGGGTTTACGCCGCCTGCTGCCTTGATCCCCACCGAGGAACCGACGACCTCCCGTATCAACCGGACATCCTCGACCAGGGCCCCCAGAGAAGTAAATCCGGAACATGTCTTCACGAAGTCAGCCCCGGCTTCCCGTGCCCAGGTGTAGATCTCCCTCTTTTCTTCTTCATTGAGCCAGAAATTCTCCCCGATCACCTTCACTATGGTGGCGGGCTTCCGCGACTTGGCGGTCTCGATGAGCCAGCCGATCTCGGCCTTGACCTTGTCCTTTTCGAACCGTACATACTGGAACACGTTGATGAGAAGATCGATCTCTACCTCGACATTCTGCCCGCTCTGCTCCACAGAATCAAAAACCTGATCGATCTCGGCAACCTTTTCTTCCAGAGGAATATCGTACCGGCGGATGAAATCTTCTCCTGTTTTCTTGGCCCGGATATATTTATCCCGCAGCAGGCGGAACCCGATCGCGGCACAGACCCGCGTCGACGAACCAGAGAGGGTTCTGATGATCCAGGGCACCTGCTCCGGCCGCACGCAGCAGGCACGGCAGTGATGTGTTCTGGCCTGGTCGGCTATGGTACGCACGGACTCCATAGGAGCGCCATACCGCAGTTCAGTATGGTCAATCATTCCCGCAAGTTCCTCCACGGTCCGAGGCATGGCAGCCATAGCTACCCCCAAGAGATAATAGGGCTAAGAGGAAAGGATCGCCTGACGCAGTAATTCCTGAACTACCGGCGGATTGGCCTGACCGCGTGTCTTTTTCATCACCTGGCCGACCAGGAACATTATCGCGCCCTCCTTGCCGCTCCTGATCTGTTCGACGACCGCCGCGTTCTCAAGAATAACTTCCTGGACCGCTTTGTCCAGAATGCCGGTATCGCTGACCAGTTTCAGTCCTTTGTCTTCCACCAGCTTTACCGGAGAGACGCCGTCTCTTACGACTTCCGGAAGGATATCCTTGGCAATCTTGCCGGAGATGGCGCCGGAGCGGATGAGTTCAACCAATTCACTGACATACTCAGGTTTCAGTTTGCTCGCCGTCAGCTCGATTTCAAGCTCACGCAGGACGAATGTGATATCGCCATTGAGCCATTTTACTACTTCCTGTGCGAATTCTTTGCCCTTGTCCCCAACCGCAGACTCGAACCAGTCGGCATTGGCCTGTTCGTCCACCAGGATGACCGCGTCCTTGTCTTTCAGCCCGTACTGCTCGACGAAACGGTCTTTCTTGGCCTCCGGAAGCTCTGGAAGTTCACTGTGAAGCTTCGCCACCCAGGCAGGGTCGACATGAACCGGCGGCAAGTCAGGCTCGGGGAAGTAGCGGTAGTCATTTGCTTCTTCCTTGGACCGCTGATGGACAGTCACTCCCTTCACATCGTCCCAGCCTCTGGTCTCTTTGCTCCCGGCCGTATACAGCTCCCCGGTCGCCTCGTACTGAGTGATCTGCCGGTCGATCTCGTAGGCCAGAGCCTTCTCGAGCGCAATGAAGGAATTCAGATTCTTGACCTCGACGATGGGCGTGTACTTCGAAAAGTCACCGTCTGGCGAGATCGACACATTGATATCAAACCGGAGCTGCCCCTTGTCCATATCAGCATCTGATGCTCCGATATAGCGGACGATCTGACGGACCTTCCGCGCATAGGCACTGGCTTCCTCGATCGTATGCATGTCCGGGTCGGACACGATCTCGAGCAAAGGGATACCCGACTTATTGCAGTCGATCAGTGTATACGACTCTCCGGTTTTCGGATCAGTTTCATGCAGTGATTTAGCGGTGTCCTCCTCAAGGTGTGCCCGTGTGATGCCGATCCTCACTCTAGCTGAGATCAAAGGATTTTGTCCCCCTGCCAAGGCATGTCGCTCGCGAGCGACTATGCCCAAGGGGGATGCAAGGCCGCCTTTGGCGAGCTCCGCCGAAGGCGAGGGGTCGACTTCCAGATACCCTTTCACACAGAACGGCTGATCGTACTGCGAGATCTGATAGCCCTTGACCAGATCAGGGTAAAAGTAATTCTTGCGGTCAAACTTCGACTCCTCCGGGATGCTGCAGTTCAGCGCCAGTCCGACCCGGATAGTCTGTTCGATAGCCTTCTGGTTGGCCACCGGCAAGGCACCCGGCAGGCCAAGACAGACCGGGCATGTGTGCGTATTGGGCTCCGCACCGAAGTAGTCTGCCTGGCACCGGCAGAACATCTTGGATACTGTCTTGAGTTGAGTGTGGATCTCGAGGCCGATGATGGGGATATTCTTGCTCACGGATCAGTTCCTTGATAATGGACCGATGTCATACCCGGCCACGACCGGGTATCCAGAAAGAGAAAATATGAAAAACTGTTTGTTTTCTTGTTTGTTTCTGCCGCCTTCATAGGCGAGCCTCGCCAAGGGCGGGGATCCCCGTTTTCACGAGGATGACACAAAAACAATACGGGGATGACGATATTCCTACCCGATCACAGGTCTCTTCAAATGCCAGTCCGTCGCCTGCTGATAGGCGTACCCCACCTGCAGCAGACAGTCTTCTGAAAACCGGGGTCCGATGAACTGAATACCGACCGGCAGGTCCACGGCCGCGCCCTCCGGACGACTGAACCCGCACGGAACATTGAGAGCGGGAATACCGGCCAGGTTTATGGGTGCGGTGAAAATATCCGCCAGATACATGGATATCGGATCCTGCTCTTTTTCCCCGATCTTGAACGCTGTGGTCGGACTCGTGGGAGCCGCGATCACATCCACTTTTCCAAAAGCCTGATCAAAATCCCGGCAGATCAGAGTTCGCACTTTCTGCGCTTTGAGATAGTAGGCGTCATAATACCCGGACGACAGAACATGCGTACCGATCATGATCCGGCGTTTGAGCTCCGGCCCGAATCCTGTTCCCCGGGTCTCCAGATAGTAATCCAGCAGGTCTTCTGCCGTATCACTGGAAGGTCCGTAGCGAATACCGTCGAATCGAGCCATATTGGAGCTGATCTCGGACGGTGCGACGAGATAATACACTGGGATGGCATATTTGGTATGAGGAAGTGAGATCTCGACGATCTCGGCTCCCTGATTTTGTAATTCCTCAACTGCCTGGCGTACGGCCTTTTCTACTCCAGCCTCAATACCTTCGATAAAATACTCTTTTGGGATCCCTATCTTTAGTCCTCGCACTGGCGCCTTCAAATTCTGGCTGTAATCCGGTACTGCTACCTCTGGCGTCGTGGAATCCCGATCATCCGCACCTGCCATTACCTGCAGGATCAGCGCCATGTCCTCCACAGTTTTGCTTATCGCACCGACCGTATCGAGAGACGAAGCCATGGGCATGACCCCGAAGCGCGGAACCCGGCCGTACGTATTCTTCAATCCGACCACCCCGCAAAACGAGGCAGGTTGCCGGATAGAACCACCGGTATCGGTAGCGGTTGCGAACAACGACAAACCTGCCGTGACCGCTACGGCCGACCCACCACTCGAACCACCCGGCACTCGCTCCAGATCCCACGGATTGTGAGTGGTTCCGTAGGCTGAGTTTTCCGTCGAGGCTCCACAGGTGAATTCGTCCGTATTGGTCTTGCCGAGAAAAACTGTTCCCGCTGCCCGCAGTCGTTCTATCGCCGGCCCTTCGTAGGGCGAATGAAACCCTTCCAGAATATGTGATGCGCTCCTGGACAGCATGTCCTCGACATTGAAGCAGTCTTTGATTCCTATCGGTATCCCGCAGAGCGGCCCTGCTTCCCCGGATGCGATCTGCGCATCAGCCGAGGCAGCCATCATGAGCGCCAGATCTTTTTCCACGGTCAGGAAACTGTTAAGTTTTCCGTTAGATTTTTCTATAGCAGACAATGATTCCTCTGTCAGCTCAACGGCGGAAATCTGTTTGGCTTTCAATTGTCTGAGGGCCTCTGTGACCGTAAGTTCGACAATAGACTTCATGACCAGAACTCCTGTCTATAAAACCGCTTTAACCTTGAAATAGTTTCCCTGCTTCACCCTGGCCTCACGAGTGGC
Organism: Candidatus Wirthbacteria bacterium CG2_30_54_11; assembly: GCA_001873755.1. Lineage (GTDB taxonomy): Bacteria > Patescibacteriota > CG2-30-54-11 > CG2-30-54-11 > CG2-30-54-11 > CG2-30-54-11. The sequence goes on from MNZT01000005.1 coordinate 7,226, forward strand.
CCTGTCCTGGGGAAGCGACGGTCTCGCTACATCAGCAAAATATCTGTTCACGAGTCCGGTAGTCTGAGCGGTCGGGGGAATATTCGCCGTGTTCACTTCGGAAAGTGTGTCAAAAAAACTCATAATCTCGCTGAGCTGAATCCGATACATGTCCAGCTCATCGGAAGTTAGCTTCAATCGGGCGAGTTCGGCGATTTTCTCTACCTGTTCTTTGGTTAACTGGGTTGCCATTCATCTCCTCCTTTTACTCACGCATCATAGCACAATCCCTGCCGGCTATACATCATCTCGCGTGTCAAATCATGTAAAAATGTCACCATAGGGGCGGGTATAAATTTCTTACGCTGCACCTTTCCGTTGCGTTAATGAAACAAGTTTCGCCAGTTTGTCATCGATTCTTCTTTTAAGCTCAAATGGATTCAGTTCGTCGTAGATAGCCTTGAGTTTCCTCTTGTTAGCAGGGTCAACGTCGTCTCTTTCCAAAATGCGGCGATACGGCGTTTTTGGCTTGTCATAGACTCGTTTCACCCTACTACCGACTCTCTG
>MNZT01000107.1 GCA_001873755.1 Candidatus Wirthbacteria bacterium CG2_30_54_11
GCAGAAGGAAGAGACGACCGATTCGCGCTATGTGAACTATGGCCGTGATTTCAAGCACGAGTTCGAAGGCGATATTAGCATTGCACAGCCGGGCTATACCCATGAGGGAAAGGTTCTGCAGGAAAAACGCGGTATCGAAGTCGGTAACATCTTCCAGCTCGGCTATCACTATTCTTCGCTGATGAACGCTACGTTTTCGGACAGGGACGGCACCCTCAAGCAGTACTACATGGGGTGCTATGGTCTGGGCATCGGTCGCACCCTGGCTGCCATTGTCGAGAATTATCATGATGCCAAGGGCATCGTCTGGCCGCTCAATGTGGCGCCGTTCCATGTGCACCTCTTGTCCCTTGGAGAATCGGAAGAGGTTCGTGTTGAGGCAAAAGTACTGTACGATGAGCTTGAAGCTGCCGGTATCGAAGTTTTGTTCGATGACCGTACCGAGGTATCGGCCGGGGTCAAGTTTGCTGATGCCGATCTAATCGGCATCCCTTACCGTCTGGTCATCAGCGGCCGGACTATGGAGGCCTCCCAGGTGGAGATGAAGGGCCGCAGCGAAGCCAAGGCGACGTTCGTAGCGAGAGATCAGATAGTAGGGCAGCTGAAAGAGTTGATAGCTAGTTAGAAACTCAAAAATCCCCCCCGCCCTTGGCGAGGCTCGCCGCTGACGGCGGCCTTCCCCCCTTTCATAAAGTGGGGCCACTCAATGCATTACTTGATCCGTTGTTTTTTTGATTCTTTGACTCATTGATTCATTGATTATTTGTTCTGACCTATGGCAAACTTCTGGACGAATTTCTGGAAACAGTTCTCCATCGACCTCGGCATCGACCTCGGGACCGCCAACAGCATGGTGTATGTCCGTGGGCACGGCATCGTGATCCAGGAGCCTTCGGTCGTGGCGATCAGCCAAAAGACCAAGGATATCCTGGCCATCGGGGAAGAGGCCAAGAAGATGGTGGGGCGGACACCTTTCGATATCCATGCCATCCGGCCGCTTCGGAGCGGGGTGGTTTCTGATTTTGAGGTGACGGAGCAGATGCTTCGCTACTTCATCCATAAAGCTGTGCAGAATTATGCTCGGGTAAGGCTGTTCCCCAATCCGCGCGTCATCATCGGCATTCCTTCCGGCGTTACTGAGGTCGAACGCCGGGCTGTGCATGATGCCGCGCTCAATGCCGGGGCCCGGAAAGTCTTCCTCATCGAAGAACCCATGGCCGCAGCCATCGGGGCGCGACTTCCGGTCCATGATGCCGGTGGCTGCATGATCATCGATGTGGGCGGCGGCACGGCCGAGATAGCAGTTATTTCGCTCGGTGGCGTGGTCTCCAGCCAGTCGATCCGCATTGCGGGGGACAAGCTCGATGAAGATATCATCCTCTATGTCCGCAATGTCCTGAACCTCGTCATCGGTGAACGCATGGCCGAGGGGGTCAAGATATCCATCGGTTCGGCCTGGCCGCTAAAAAAGGAACTGGAAGCAGTCATCAAGGGGCGCGACGTGCTGACCGGTCTGCCTCGGGCTGAGACCATCTCGAGCGTTCAGGTCCGCGAAGCGATGACTGAGTCGCTGGGCATCATCGTCGAGGCTGCCAAATCAACCATCGAACAGACACCGCCGGAGCTGGTGGCTGATATCCTGGATCGCGGGATCGTCCTGGCCGGCGGCGGGGCGCAGATCAGAGGGCTCGATACGCTGCTCAGTCAGGAATGCAAGATGCCGGTCACGGTCGCAGAAGATCCCATGACCTGCGTGGTGCGGGGGACCGGCGTCCTGCTGGATGATATCGAACTCCTGCAGCGCGTGTCCGTGACGAGCAAGTACGAAAAGGTCCCGTATTAACGAAGGCCGCCATGTTTTTATTCTGGAAAAGCTTGAACAATTTCGGCAAGGCCATCTTCCTGATCCTGTTCAGCATCCTGGTGATATTCCTCTCTGAAGTGCGGGCTGATTTCCTCCTGCGCAACGCGATTGATACGGTCAGTGTCCCCATCGCGCAGCTTTTTCATGGTGTCTCCCGGAGGGTGCTGGAGGTCGGTACCTTCGTGGGGAGCATAGGCAGCCTGAACAGGGAGAACAAGCTGCTCGAAAGCAGAGTAGAAATTCTGGAATCGCAGGAAGCCCGGGTCGAAGAACTGACACTGGAAAATGATCAGCTGAGGTCACAGCTGAGCCTCAAGCAGAAAGAGGGGTACACCATGCTGGATGCCAGGGTCGTGGCACGCGAACCGGCCGGCGTGGTCCGCGTGGTGACGATCGATCGAGGTGAGCAGGACGGCATCACAGAAAAAATGCCGGTCGTGGTGTCAGACGGGCTGCTGGTCGGATATGTACGTGATGTCTACAGCAAAAGTGCACGGGTGTCTCTCATCCTTGATCCCACCGTTGAAGTTCCCTCGAAACTGCAGCAGAGCCGGGCAGACGGCATCGTCAAAGGCCAGGAGCTGGGGCAGGGGTTGATCATGGACCTGATCCCGCAAGGGGTAGAGGTAGCGCGCAACAACCTCGTGGTGACCTCCGGTATCGGTGATATTTTTCCGTCAGGACTTCTGGTCGGGTATGTGCAGGCGGTCTATCGGGAGCCGAATGCGATCTTTCAGAAGGCTGACATTCTGCCGGCGGTTGATTTTGACCGGCTGGAACTGGTCACTGTGATCACGGGGTATTGATACGATGATCATTATTCTTATCGGTCTGGTCCTTTGTTTTTTGCAGATCACCTTTGTCCCGCAGGTCGCGGGACCGGCCATCGTGATCGATCTGGTCGCGGTGTTCATCCTGACCTGGAGCATGATCAGGGGAGGCAATGAAGCATTGCTTTTAGGATTCATCTGCGGATTGATCCTGTCGCCTTTTTCGACCCTGCATTTTGGTTTTCTTCCGCTTTTTTACACCCTGATCGCGTTCGGGAGCAGCCTGGTGACCGCCGACCACATGCAGCAGCTGCCCTGGGTCAGGATCGCCTGGGCCGGGGTCTGGTGTTTCGTCCTCGAGCTCATGCTGTATCTGACTTACGTTTTTTCCGGGTATCCGGCCACGATCGGCGGATATGGGCTGCATACCGCTCTGCCCAGGATGCTCATCAATACAGGAGCCATCACCATCATCACGCCGGTATGCATGCTGCTGAGAGACACCCTGAGCCACCAGACAGTCATAGGGATCAAGCATCATGACAGTACATGATCCATTCGGTCGACATGTATCGAGCAAGAAGAGAGTCGGGACAGCCATCAAGCCGCGCGGGGTGCCATCCGGGCATAATCAGGAGGTCCAGTGGCAGGGTAATCTTGAGCCCTTTTCCCGGGAAACCGGCACCGCGAAGGAGGAATTCCAGGGGCTTCGCCGGATGCGCTGGCTTTTCGGCATTCTGATTTGCAGCGTCAGCATCCTTTTTGCGAGGCTGTGGTATCTGCAGATCATACGGGGTGACGACCTGCGTCACCAGGCTGATGTCAATTACCGCAGATACCATCAGATCAGGCCTGACCGGGGTATCATTTTTGACCGTTACGGAATGGCTCTGGTCACCAATGAACCGGATTATGCGCTTATCGTCAATTCCGCCCAGCTGCCAGGGGGCAGTGCCCGGCAGCAGCTGGTTTCCCGCCTCAGCACGGGACTTTCCCTTTCGGAAGAGGAGGTCGCATCCGAGCTGGATGCTCTGGAGCAAAAAGGGGGGGACAGACTCACGTTCCAGGCAGGTATCGACAGAGATGCTGCGATAGCGATACTTTCCAATCCCCGGCTGTATCCGGGTATCACGGTGGAGATCAGTCCCCGCAGATCATATGTCGAGGGGGAAAAGTTTGGTCACCTCGTGGGGTATATGACGGAGATCTATGATTACGAACTAGCTTCCGATACGGACAATATGTATATCGCGGGTGACCATGTCGGTCGCGAGGGCATAGAGAGGAGCTATGAACAGTATCTGAGAGGCGTCAAAGGTATCGGAGAGATCGAAGTGGACGCTACCGGTGAGCAGATCGCCGTTCGCATTGATCCCAATCAGATGCCGCAGACAGGCCAGAACCTCACCCTGACTTTAGACAAAGCGCTCCAGGAACAGGTCTGGGCTGCGCTGAAGAATGGGATAGAAAAAGTCAATGGCAAAGGCGGGGTAGCGATCGTTCTCGATGTTCAGAACGGCGAGATCCTGAGCATGGTGAGCCTGCCGGGGTTTGACAGTAATATCTTTGGCGGGCACAACAGCGATGCCGTCACGGCCCTCTATGCAGAGGACGCTTTCAATCCTCTGTTTGATCGTGCGGTCAGCGGACTGTACCCTCCGGGCTCGACGTTTAAACCATTCATGGCGGCTGCAGCTCTGGACGAAGGAATCATCACTTCCAAAACCAGACTGAACGATCCGGGTTTTCTCGAGGTCGGGGGCAGCAGATTCCCCTGCTGGATATACGGACAATATGGAGGCAGTCACGGAAGCCTGGATGTCCGGGGAGCGATCACCAAGTCGTGTGATGTTTTTTTCTACCAGATCGGGGCCGGATACCAGACCCAGGCAGGGCTCGGGTCCGATACCATGAAGGAGTATGCCTTGCGTTTTGGACTTGGTCAGATGACCGGCATCGATATTCCGGGAGAAACAGAAGGGATCATTACTTCAGAAACTGATTTCGAAGCTTCCGGTCGTGACTGGTACTGGGGTGATACCGCTCATATGACCATTGGACAGGGGTATGTGGCGGTGACTCCGCTGGAGCTGGTGGTCGCCGTGGCGGCGATAGCCAATGGAGGCACGATCAACACGCCGCATCTCGTCAAAGAGATCCAGGGATCGACCTATGCGCCGGCGACCGTGCCGGAGGCTCCGGTAAAGGCGACCGGGATCGTTTCGGAGGCGTCTTTGCAGATCGTCCGTGAAGGCATGCTGGGGACGGTATTCAATGAAGGAGGCACCGCTCCCTTGTTGCGCGACCTGCCGGTGAGGGTCGCCGGCAAGACCGGAACCGCGCAGCATGATAAGAGTAAACCAGACCATGCCTGGTTCATCAGTTTTGCCCCGTATGATGATCCCAAAATCGCTACGGTCGTGCTCGTCGAGGAGGGCGGAGAAGGGGCGGCAGCGGCCGTGCCGGTGACAAAGGAGATACTCTCCTGGTACTTTACAAACCGCAGCAACTAGACGATACTTCTGGCGTTAGTATTTAGAGAGTCAGAGCCATGCCAGACTTCAAATTACCGCCGCAGAATCTGGAAGCAGAAGAGTCTGTGCTGGGCTCGCTGCTCCTCGATAAGAATGCGATTTTGAAGACCATCGAGATCCTGAGATCCGAGGATTTTTACAGCGAAATCAACGGGATCATCTACGCTTCCATCGTCGATCTTTTCGAAAAGCGGGTACCGACCGATCTGGTGACCTTGACCGAGTCCCTGGGCAAGCAGAAGAAGCTGAAACTGGTAGGCGGAGCGTCGTATCTCAGCGCTCTCGTCAACAAAGTGCCGGCAGCCATCCATGTAGAATACTATGCCAATATCGTCCGCCAGAAATCAATTCTGCGCAAAATGATCGAAGGTGCGGAGCGGATTGCGGAGATCGCGTACGACGAAGAGAGAGAGATTGCCGAATCGCTCGACGAAGCAGAGCAGCTGATCTTCAACATCGCCCAGAAGAACATCCGTTCTGATTTTAGCGAGATCAAGGAGATCCTCTCGGACACGTTCGACCGCATAGACGAGCTGCACAAGAACAAAGGAGCGCTCAGCGGAGTCGCGACCGGTTTTATCGATCTCGATCAGATGCTCGGGGGCATGCAGCGCTCCGACCTCATCATCCTCGCCGCGCGTCCCAGCATGGGCAAAACCAGTCTGGTCCTCAATATCGCCCAGAATGTCGCCACCAAAATGCACGTTCCGGTCGGCATCTTCAGCCTCGAAATGTCCAAGGAGCAGCTCGTAGACCGCATGCTGTGTTCGGAAGCAGATATTGATCTGAGGCGCCTGCGTACTGGTTTTCTGAAAGAAGAGGATTTCAGCCGGATCGGCGACGCCATGGGCGTCCTGGGCGAAGCTCCCCTGTACATCGACGATACACCCGGTATCAATATCCTGGAGATGCGCGCCAAAGCCCGCAGGCTGCAGGCGGAGGTAGGTCTTGGCTTGATCGTGGTGGACTACCTCCAGCTCATGAGTGGCTACAGCCGGCGGCAGGAAAATCGCGTTCAGGAAATTTCGGAAATATCGCGCGCCTTGAAGGGGCTGGGCAGGGAGCTGAATGTCCCGGTACTGGCCTGCTCCCAGCTATCCCGTGCCGTGGAGACCCGCAATCCCAAGATCCCTCAGCTTTCAGACCTTCGGGAGTCCGGTTCCATCGAACAGGATGCTGACGTCGTCCTGTTCATCTACCGTGAGGATTACTACAACCCGGATACCGGCCGCCAGAATATCGCTGACATCCTCATCGCCAAACACCGGAATGGTCCAACCGGCAAGATCGAGCTCGTGTTCAAGAAGGAACAGACCAAATTCGGCAATCTGGCCCGCGGAAGCTAGCAGAATAGACACATCCCCATGCAATTGAGAGCGAAACTACGGACGTTATTATCATACATCGGTCTGGAAACCAAGCAGGAACTGCTTGGTTTTTTGGGTATCTGTCTGGTAGCGGTTGTTCTGACAAATTTCGCAACTGCTTACCACTGGCTGCATACCGGCAGCGGACAATACTATCTCGGCTACGGTTCCCTTTCCAATCGTTCCGACATCAATGCCTATCTCATGCGCATCGAGCAGGGGCGTGAGGGGGCATGGTTGTTCGAGGAGTGGTATACCCCTGAAAACGTGCCCAAAAGCGCATTTTATACTCTGTACCTGGGGATCGGGCATGTCGCCAGGGTGTTTGATTTGGATGCCAGGGTCTCGTTTCATCTTGCTCGATTTGCAGTCCTTTCCGTGTTGTTTTGCGGTCTGTATGCGGTTCTTTCACTTTTCGTGAAGCATCCCAAAAGGCGGTTGGTTTATTTTGGTCTGCTGCTGTTGAGTAATGGTTTCAGTTTTGCCTTTCCACCTCTGTACCAGAGCAGCGAAACCATCTCCGAGGCGAGCAATTTTGCCTCCATCGGCTATGCGCCGCATTTCATTCTGGGGCTCGGATTGATGGTCTGGTTCTACTGGCTGCTGGTGCGCATCATGCGGCAGGGTACGGCGGGAAAACGGA
>MNZT01000068.1 GCA_001873755.1 Candidatus Wirthbacteria bacterium CG2_30_54_11
TTACATAATTATTATAGATATATCAAGACATTAAACTCTAATGTGTAAAAAAATGGAGTTTGCCTGCTTGTTGGGGTATGTTATTCTCCCAATGCACTCTAAGGGACAATGGTTTATCGGAAATTTACATCTGGAAATAGATTGACAGAGTTTTTAGACAAATAGTTTTTCCACTCGATAAATGAAGGAAGACAGGATTCCTCATCTCCTCTCGAGACAAGGCACGGAATCCTTTCAGTTTGACATTGAAGGATTTCGTGCCTGCGTTGGTTGATCTGTGTTAGAATTTAGCTGACCGTCACGGTCATCACCGTGCTCTTCCGCTGATTTCCTACCTTGTCGTAGGCGACCGCATAAACGGTATAGCTCCCGGCTGCTGCCGGGGTAAAAATGTAGGTGGCGCTCGTGGAGGTGAAGTCCTGCATGAGCGCGTCGTTTACATAGAATTCTATATGGCCGATGCCGGCACCTCCCACGTCAGAAGGGTTGGCTGAGAGCGGGCAGGTGCTGCCGGTCGCGATGGTGCAGGTGCCACTCGGGCTGAAGGATGCCGGTGGATCGGCGTCCACGGTGACCTGGATGTTGTCAGAAGCGGTGCCCGAAGCACTGTCCGTGGCGACCACGTTGATGGTGTGAGAGCCGCTGGAGGCGCTGAGCGTGGCTTCGAACGGAGCTGTGCTGATCGTCATCTGGGCCGTCCCGTCCACCTTGAAGACTACACTGCTGACTGTACCGGGGCTGTTGATACCGGTCTGGACGAGGAAGGTCGGTCCGACGATCGCATGGTTGGCGGGCGAGGTTATGTCGATATGGAACGTGGTATCCACTTTAATTATGACCTGGGCACGTCCTGTGGCGCCATGGTCATCGGTGGCTTCGACCTTCAGCGTGTAGGTGCCATCGGCGAGGGTATAGCCATAACTGTAGCGATCCTGCATCTGGGTGATGGTGGAGACTGGGGAGTTGTTCAGGTAGAACTTGACCGAAGTGAGAGCATAGGGTCCTAGAGCGGCTGCCTCCAGGGTAACTGTCCCGGAGGTAACGGTCTGATCGTTGGTATGCGAAAGAATACTGACAGTCGGGACATTGGATCCGTTGTAATAGCTCTGGGACACTTCGGTCGGGATGAGATAGGGGGAGGCCGGGTCGGTCTCTCTCAGCTTGTTCAGGTAGTCCTCGATGGCTTTGTTCCAGCGGGTGTAGGAGGGATCCTCCTCCGGGATCTCCGGTTTGAGCTTGAAGAAGATCTTTTCCTGCCTCAGTTCCGGAGGTGTCGCAGGGTTGGCGATCAGATTGTTGGAGGTATCAATCGTCAGCTTGACCCGTCGGTCATCGACCGGTAAAAGCGAGATGAACGATTTGAGCATGAGCGTGCTCCTGACCTGGTCACCGGTATCAGGACCAGGGAGGAAACCGGAGAAATTATCGATCTCGACGCTGCCCAGACTATCGGGGAAAGGATACCAGGATGTCGCTTCTACAGTACCAAAAGCTGCTTCCATAAAATCATGCCATATAGGTGCAGCACCGGTGACTCCGCTCGCATGGCCGGTCAGAGGATCTCCATTATTGTTCCCGACCCATACCCCGACGGTGAGGTCGGGAGTAAATCCTACCGTCCAGTTGTCCTTGATGTCATTGGTGGTGCCGGTCTTGACTGCGGCTCTCCGGCTGACCTTCAAGGCCGAGTTATAGCCAAAGGCCGAAGCCCTGGCTTCATTGTCCGAGAGAATATCAGCGATCATGTACGCTATGCCGGCATCGAGTACCTGGGCTCCTTCTGCAGGCTGCAGCTCTTCCACGATCGTTCCTGCACTGTCGGTGATCTTCAGGATAGGCTGCGGTGTGACCTTTTTGCCCATGGTCGCAAATCCGCTATAGGCTGTCACCATGTCAAAGAGTCTGACTTCGGGACAACCCAGGGTGAGCGAAAGTCCGCAGTTATCGGCCTGTCCGTCCAGCGTGGTGATGCCTAGGTCGGTCGCCGTATCGACGGTCTGCTGGATGCCACCGAGGTAGAGCGCCTTGACCGCAGGGACATTGTACGAATTGGCGAGTCCCTGCCGCAGGGTGACGACACCGTGCTCCCTGCCATCATAGTTGCGCGGACGGTAGCCACCGCCAAAGTCAGTATAAAAGTCGAGTACGGTCGATTCGGTGGAAAAGCCTTTTTTGAACGCGGTAGCATAGGCGAACGGTTTGAACGATGAACCTGGCTGGCGGGCAAACTGAACTACGTCAACATTGCCGTCATTGGCTTCATCGAAATAGTCTACTGAGCCGACATAGGCGAGGATCTCGCCGGTGGTCGGATCCATGGCCATGAGGGAAGCGTTATGCGCATTGAACTGGCTCCTGATCTCATCCACATGGTCAGAGACGATCTGTTCAGCCTGTCTCTGCAGGTTCATGTCGAGCGAGGTATAGACCCGAAGTCCACCTTCGCGGATGACCTTTTCGCCGTACTTTTCGGTCAACAGATCGCGGATGTATATTACAAAATGAGGTGCATTGATGGTCTCGTAGGGTCTCGTGAATGCCATGGGTTCATCCAGAGCCGCATTGGCCTGCTCCAGGGTGATGAAGTCCTGTTCCATCATCAGTTTCAGGGTCTTGATCTGCCGCTGCCGCCAGATGTCGATGACCGTCCGCTCATTTTCTATCTTGGAGAACCGGACACATTGCTGCTGGTACCAGTCGAGAGGGTTCGCGATGTCGATCTCCAGGTAGTCCTGCAGGTCAAATGTTTTACCACTGAACGGAGAATTACCCGTGGGACGTTGCGGGATGCCGACCAGAACAGCTGCTTCTCCCAGGGTCAGTTCATCGGCATTTTTCCGAAAATATCTTTCGGCGGCTGCCTGGATACCATAGGAACCGGAGCCATAGTTGATCTGGTTTAGATAGGAGGCGAGGATCTCCTCCTTGGAATATCGTTGTTCGATACGGATAGCGGTAAAGATCTCGGTCACTTTGCGGGTGATGGTTTTTTCGGGGGTCAGGAAAACCTCGCGGACGAGCTGCTGGGTGATGGTGCTTCCACCGACGGTACTTCCGGTTGACACGTTCAGCAGAGCCGAGCGGACGACGCCGGTCAGGTCGACGCCTTTGTGTTCATAAAAAAATTTGTCTTCCAGTGCGATGGTGGCCTGTTTGATCACTTCGGGTATCTGTTCGTTCGGGATATTGGTACGGCGTTCGTCACCATGAATTTCATAGAGAAATTCGCCATTGCGGTCGTAGATAAAAGTCGACTCTGATGCTGCCGCGATAGTGAGGTCGCTGGGGATGAGGGTATCGACATAGGCAAACACCGAAACCAGGGCGCCCAGGGAGAGCGCAAGGATCACCGTGGAGATCACGATGAAGGTGACAAGCAGTTTGCTCTTTATACTCTGCCTGCGTTTTTGAACTTTTTCACGCCGGTGCGTTGCCCGTTTATGCTGTTGGTATGTCATGTTGCGAAGTCCAGATAATTCAAGTAAGATGCCAAAGCGAGCGTATTATAGCAGAAGACTATGGCAGGTCATAGGCCAAAAACTTATTGCTCTCAAGTCTCTTTTGAGGTGTCCGATATGAAATACCAGATCGAAAGTGGAATCATCGAACTCGTGTCACAGATGCGTACGGGAGTGATAATTGTTCGTGGCGCCTATCTGCCGTCAAGAAGTGAACAGATAGAGGAATTGCTCGCAGAGCAGGAAGGGTGGATCCAGCGGGAATTTGCCGGACAGGACGTCAAAAGCATCCCTGCGGTTTCTGCCTGGCGAAAGGCTTTCGAGGCCGTAGGGCAGAGTGCCCGTGTATTCCCCTGCTCTCTGGAAAGTTCGCTGCGGCGTTTGATCGGTGGCAAAAAAATGCCTCGGATCAACCCCTTGGTGGACTGGTATAATGCCATGACGCTCAAATATCTGATTCCGATGGGTGCGTATGATCTGTCATGCATCAACGGCGATCAGATAGGGCTGAAAAGAGCCAGCGGTGTCGAAAGATACGTCCCTCTCGGTGGTGGTGATGTACAACGTGTACCGGCAGGGGAGATAATTTTTGCTTCTGGGGAGGAGGCTCTGTGTCGTGCCTGGACATGGCGTCAGAACGACACAAGCAAGATAGGTCCGGAGACATCAGATTTTCTCCTGCGTATTGAAAGTATCGGTGGAGCGGGAGATAATCTAGATCAAATGATCACTGAAGCAAGTCAGTTCATTACCTCGCAGCTGGCTGGTCGGGTGGAGAGTTTTATCCTTGATAGCTCTCATCCCGTTCTCGATATCGGCGCTTCTGCCATGGCTGCGGTTTCACCGGAGTCTCAGAAACTGATTGATCGTTTTTTTGAGCGTGGCATCGATACAGTCTATCCTTCGGAAAAAGCGTTTCGGCAGGCGTTGTCTACCGGTAAACGGATGCGTTTTTACCTCGGCGCGGATCCTTCCCGGCCCGACCTCCATATCGGTCATGCGGTTGTGCTTCGCCGCATGAGGGTGCTCCAGGATCTGGGCCACGAGATTATATTTCTCATTGGTGATTTCACGGGCAGGATAGGGGATCCGACCGGTAAGGATCAGACCCGGGTACAGATGACGAGCGAAGATGTGATGAAGAATGCCGAGACCTACAAGGAGCAGATCACCAAAATTTTTGATTTCAGCGGACCAAACCCAGCCAAGATACTTTTCAATTCCACCTGGAACGAAAAACTGACGTTCACCGATGTCATCAACCTGGCTGCCAAGTTCACCGTCCAGCAGATGATTGAACGGGATATGTATCAGAACCGTCTGAAAGCCGGGATCCCTATTTACCTTCACGAATTTTTCTACCCTCTCATGCAGGGCTATGACTCCGTGGCCATGGACGTGGACGGAGAGTTCGGCGGCACGGATCAGATGTTCAATATGATGGCCGGCCGTACCCTGCTCAAAGAGATGAAGAATAAAGAGAAATTCGTCATCACCGGCAGACTTCTCGTAGGCAGCGACGGTCGTAAAATGAGCAAAAGCTACGACAACTATATTGCCATCAATGACGAGCCGAACGATATGTACGGCAAAGTGATGTCCATCCGGGACGACCTCATCGCTGTGTACATGGAACTGTGTACGGACATTCCGCTTGCCGAGGTGAAAAAAGCGGCCGCAGAAGTTGCCGCCCAAACGGTCAATCCCCGGGATCACAAGATGCGTCTGGCTCGAGAGATAGTTACTATCTACCATACTGAATCGATCGCTCAGCAAGCCGAGGATGCCTTCATCAACCAGTTCCGCAAGGGCGGACTGCCCAAAGACATACCGGAGAAGCAGGTCAGCACTGGTATCGTTAAATTGTCCCAACTGCTGGTTGATCTCGGTCTGAGCCCCAGCAGTTCTGAAGCCAAGAGGCTGATCTCATTCGGAGCGGTGAAGGTAAACGGCGCAAAAGTTGCACCTGACATTTCGCAGATGGTTGACCTGGCCGCATCGGACGGCGCAGTGATCCAGGCCGGCAAACTACATTTCGTAAAGATCCGTCTTACCTCCTAGTTCATACTTCGTACTTCGTACTTCGCATTGTATCTTCCACTCATCCAAGGTACTTGCCATGTGGGCTCATCCCCGGGATCTCTATCAGCAGGCTTACAAAGAAGGCAGAGCGGTCGGAACATTCAATATCTCGAATTTGGAGACCTTGAAGGCTATCGTTCAGGCGGCTGAGGTCCTTCAGGCGCCGGTCATGATCGCGACCTCGCGGGGAGAAGGCAGTTTCATAGGCTTTCCCATGGCGGTCGCCATGGTGAAAGCTCTGGCCGAACGGGCGAGTGTTCCGGTAGGGTTGCATCTCGATCATGGCAAAAGCATGGAAGATGTGCGCTCTGCGATCGAGGCAGGTTACCTGTCTGTGCATATCGATGTCTCGGATAAGAGCTATGAGGAAAATGCAGAACTGACGCGACAGGTGGTCGCTTATGCGAAGAATTTCGAGGTGAATGTCGAGGGAGAAATAGGACATGTCGGTGGCACCTCGAGTCTCCATACCGGCGGAGTGGAGGAGGCACTGGGCAAAGAGGGCTTGACGAACCCCTCTGAAGCATGGCATTATGCGAGCGACACAGGCATTGACCAACTGGCAGTGGCGGTGGGAAATATCCATGGTATCTACCAGGGGATACCGCACATTGATTGTGAACGTTTAAAACAGATCAACCAAGGTGTGAAAAAACCGCTCGTGCTGCACGGCGGGTCGGGCATACCGGATGACCAGATCAGATCGGCGGTCGCAAGCGGAATCGCCAAGATCAATGTGAACAGTGAGTTGAGGCTCGCGTACAGTCAGGCGGTCAGGAAAGTACTGAATGAGGATCCTGATCTGATCGTCCCTTATCAGATCACCGGGCCGGCTGTCAAGGCAATACAGCAGGTAGTCGAAAGCAAGATCAAAGTTTTTGATCAAAAGATCAGTTGAACCTGGAAAATCCTTAAGTTACATACTAGAAATAGAATTTACAAAATTAAGAGAAGAAACAAGGAGGTTTGTATGGCAAGGAATCCGCAGGCAGGTGAAGGTCTCCAGTATTCGGAGCATGGAGACAATCAAGCCTGGCAGTCTGCACCATCCGCGCCGAAGTTTTCGCTGTCGTTCAGTTCTGCCTGGATCAATACTTCCATCATCTGGGTCGGCGGATTGATTGCTTTCTTTGTCCCTTTTGTTTTCGCTGATTGGACAGTCGAGTATCTGCGTTTCAATAAAGCCATGGTCGTCATCCTGGGTGCACTCCTCATGAGTGTGCTCTGGGCAGTGAAAATCGTTCTGGACAAGGAAGTCCGTCTGAAGAAGACAATTGTTGACCTGCCGATTCTCGGCATGCTTGCAGCCTCGACTCTCGCCATGGTCATGTCCAAGATTTCGAGCCAGAGCCTGTGGGGTGCCTTTCCCAATTTTGAAGACGGCTTTGTCCTTCTGGTTTCTTTCATTGTTATATTCTACGCACTGATTAATCATATCCGCAACGGCAAAGACTGGCTTCTCCTTCTGGGCATGCTGATGTCGTCCGCCGCTTTGCTCGGTGTGGTGTCGATTCTGCAGTATCTGGGCGTGTTTGTACTTCCCTTCACCGTTATCTCTACCAGCAAGCTTTTCACCCCGTTCGGAACCATGCATCAGCTGGCCCTGTTCCTGGCGGTCCTGCTTCCCCTG
>MNZT01000058.1 GCA_001873755.1 Candidatus Wirthbacteria bacterium CG2_30_54_11
GCTCCAGCTGATCAAGCCTTTTTTCATGAACCGCCATAATCACATCGACGAGGTCAGTCTCCAGCAGGGGCAGGACCACCTGAGTCTCAGGATCGCCGAACCGCACATTGAACTCGAGAACATAGGGCTCTCCCTGCACGATCATCAGTCCGACATAGAGGATGCCCTTGTACTCCATATTGTCCGCCATCATTCCGGCGATGATGCGGTCCAGGATGCGGCTCCTGACCTTGGCCATGAGGCCGGGGGTCAGGAGCGGGGTCGGGGCATAGACGCCGATACCGCCGGTATTCGGTCCCTCGTCATGGTCAAAAACCCGTTTGTGGTCCTGGGAGGAGATCATAGGGGAAATAGTCTTACCATCGCAGAAACACAGCAAAGTAGCTTCATCGCCGACCAGATTTTCTTCGATGACGACCCTGTCTCCGGCCGGACCAAACTCTCTGTTCACCATGATCTGATCAATGGCCCTGATAGCTTCATCCTTTGACTCCGGGATGATGACACCTTTGCCGGCCGCCAGGCCGTCAGCCTTGATCACGACCTTGAACGGCACTCGTCCGAGATACTCCTTTGCAGCCGCTACATCAGTAAATGTCTGATGCGTGGCGGTCGGGATCGAATGACGGTTCATGAACTGCTTGGCAAATTCCTTGGACGATTCCAGCTGGGCCGCAAATTTCTTCGGTCCAAAAATGATCTTGCCCTGACGTCTGAAAAGATCAGAGATCCCCTGGGAAAGCGGCATCTCCGGCCCCACGACCGTGATATCGACATTCTCGTCTATGACGAAGTTCAAAAGCGAATCGATGTAGTCGACCCCCGTATCTACATTGTGCGCGATCTGGGCTGTACCCGCATTACCCGGTGCACAGTAGAGCTGGTCGATCTGCGGACTCTGCTTGAGCTTCCATACGAGCGCATGCTCCCGGCCTCCCGACCCCACAACGAGCGCTTTCATGGCAGTCTCCTAGAAGTGAACTAAACTGAAAAGAATACTCAGTACCAACGCAGGCAAAAAACTGATCACTTTGATCTTTTTGATCTCCAGCAGATTGAGCCCGATTCCCATCACCATGACCCCACCCACTGCGATCATCTGGCTCAGCATATACTCAGAGAAAAAATGTTGCAAATATCCGGCCCCCAAAGTCACCCCTCCCTGGATGACCAGGATCGGGATACTGGAGAATCCGACGCCGATCCCGTAGGTGGAAGCAAGCGCGATCGAGGCCACTCCATCCAGCGTGGATTTGGTGATGAGCAGGGTCCGCTGGCCGGTCAGCGCCTCTTCCAGGGGCCCGAGGATGACGAGCGAACCAATAGCATAGAGCATCACGGCAGTGACAAAGCCTTCCGTGAACTTCACATCTTTGCTGCGGATCAATCTTTTCAACGAATTGCCCAGTTGATTCGTCCGCTCTTCCAGCGAGAGGGCTTCACCTATGATACCACCGAGGATCAGACTGAGGATGATCGGCAGGGGTTTCACCCCCTTGAAGAACATTTGTATCCCAAGTGAAAGCGTAATCATCCCCAGAGCCTGGAACACGATCGTTTTGATGCGGTCAGGAAAAAATCTGCTGAAGTACATACCCACGAACGTGCCGACGATGATGGCAGCAGCATTGATGATTGAACCGACAGGGAGGACCATGAACGACTTTCATTAATTATCGTAGAGACGTTGCATGCAACGTCTCTACCTTGCTGTTGATCCTTTGACCATCTTTTGGGCCAAACCGATGTAACCCTCAGGAGTAAGAGCAGACAGCTCTGCTTTGACCGCTTTGCTCACCTTCAGGCCCGATGTCCAGGACCGCAGCTGCTCCAGCGTGATCCCCTCGCCCCGGGTCAAGGCCTTCAGCTGTTCGTAGGCGTCCTCGATGCCTTCGCGGCGAAGGATCGTCTGGACGGCTTCGGCCAGAACCTCGGGATGTCTTCCCACATCCTCGGCCATGAGTCGGGTATTGGCATGGACTTTCGCCAGCCCCTTCAGACAGCTCTCGTACCCGAGCAGTGAATAGCCCAGGAAGGAACCTATAGAGCGTTCAACTGTGCTGTCGGTGAGGTCGCGCTGCAGGCGTGAAACCAGAAATTTTTCCGCCATAAACCCGAGACCGGCGTTGGCCAGCTGGAGATTTCCTTCGCTGTTCTCGAACTGGATGGGATTGACCTTGTGCGGCATGGTTGAAGACCCGACCTCTCCCTTTTTCGGCTGCTGGACCACATAGCCGTCAGAAATATACCGCCACATATCCTGATCAAAACCGATGAGCACCGTATTGAACCGGATGACGGCATGGAACAGCTCAGCCCAGCTGTCGTGATTTTCGATCTGGGTGGTAAGCGGATTGTGAACGAGGCCCAGGGAACGAACGAACTTCTCCGCGAAGCGCGGCCAGTTGACCACAGGAAACGCAACCGTATGTGCATTATAATTTCCGGTCGCCCCGGCAAGTTTGCCCTGGATTTTCACCTGAGCGACCAACTCCCGGTGTCTGTCCAGCCGATGAACGAATACTGCCATTTCCTTGCCAAAAGTGGTGGGAGAGGCGCTCTGACCGTGAGTCCGGGCGAGCATGACGGTCCCCTGGTTGGAACTGGCAAGCTCTCTGACAGTCTGCACGACCCTCTCCATGCCAGGCAGGATGACCTGCTCCAGGCTGTTATGCAGCATGAGACCATAGGCCAGGTTGTTGATATCCTCCGAGGTGAGCGCGAAATGGGTCCACTGTTTGAGTTTTCCCAGTTTCAAGGAGTCAAGTTTTTCGCGCAGCAGGTACTCGACCGACTTCACATCGTGATTGGTCGTCTTCTCGATCTCCTTGACCCGCTCCCCGTCTGCCACCGACAGGTCCAGCGCTGCTTTTCGTAATTTTTCCTGCCCGGCCCCGGAGACAGGCGCGCCGATCTCGTCCAGAAACGCGATCAGGTATTCCACTTCGATGAAAAACCGGTATTTGATCAGCGAAAACTCGGAAAAGAAAACCGAGAGCGGCTCAGCTGCCGCCTGATAGCGGCCATCGAGAGGGGAAAGAGAGGTCAGCATGATTAGCCTTTCTATGAAACAAAGAACCGGGCTACATCCTCCGCCGCGAAATCCACCAGCGCTTCACGAACGGCAGGGACAGGGTAGAAAGCAGATAACCGGCAGTCGGCACGATCGCACTGAGAAGTGGACGGCCTATGCCGGAAGAATACATGAACAGAACAATGAGCGCATACGTGATGACCGCGATCAGGATCCGGCGGAATGTACTGGTCTCCCAGGCTTTGTCCGCCTCTACCCGCCGGTTGCGCTTCTTGATCTCGTCAAGTTTGAACTCGATATCCTTCATATCCATCAATCACCTCTCGATCGTTTCTTCCCGGCCCGGGCCGGTTGAAATGAACCGCACCTTCACCCCGGTGAACGATTCCATGAACTGCAGGTACTCCTGGGCCTTGACCGGCAGCTCTTCGTATTTCTGAAGCCCTATGGTATTTGCTTTCCATCCTGTAAACGTCCGATAGACCGGCTTGCTCTGATCGAGAACATGCGTATCACTCGGGAAAATATCCGTCTGTTTGCCGTCAAATTCATAAGCGACCGCTACCTGGATCTCATCCAGCTCATCAAGCACATCCAGTTTCATCACCGCCAGTTCATCAGCACCATTGATGATGGCTGCCTGCTTGACCACCACCAGGTCGAGCCAGCCCACCCGGCGTGGCCGTCCGGTCGTGGCACCGAATTCGTTGCCGCGTTTGCGGAGGTATTCGCCGGTCTGGTCGCGAAGTTCGGTAGGCAGGACACCTTCGCCGACACGGGTGGTATAGGCTTTCACGATGCCGAGGACATGATCAACCTTGGACGCCGGCAGTCCGGAACCAGTACAGGCTCCGCCGATGGTCGTATTTGAAGAAGTGACGAATGGATAGGTGCCATGATCGATATCGAGCCAGGTACCCTGTGCTCCTTCAAGGATGAGCGTTTGCCCGGCATCGTAAGCCTGGTTGATCTCATACGCTCCATTGACCAGCCGGTCAGCAAGCCAGGGCCCGCAGACAGCCAAGGTTTTCAGATATTCTGAAGTGGTCTCTGTGTCACACCCTTCCGTAGCACAGAGTTCACGCACTCGTTTGATCAAGATATCTAAATGCCGAAGCTCCTGCATGAGCAGACCGGTCCGTTTCACCTTGTCCACATAGCAGGGACCGATCCCACGGCCGGTCGTGCCTATTTTTTTGCTCAATTCGCTCACATCACGCTTCTTGTGGTAGGGAAAGATCATCTGGGCCCGATCCGAGATCATGACCCGCTCGGCGACCTGGTCCAATGTCACGCCCTTGATGGAATTCGCCTCCTCCCACAGCCCGACCGGATCGATCACCATGCCGTTGCCCAGCAGGCACTTCTTGTCCTGCAGGATACCGGACGGCAACAGATGAAAAACACGTTTTTCTCCCTTGACCACGACCGTGTGGCCGGCGTTCTGACCGCCCTGGTAACGAACCACCATATCAGCATGGTCAGAGATCAGATCAACGATCTTACCTTTACCTTCGTCTCCCCACTGAAGTCCGATAACTGCCTGAGCTGGCATGATAGTTCCTCGTTAGCCATTGATAGTTCTGTCAGAGAGAGCAAGGATCCGCTTGGCTGCCAGGGCTGCATTGCCCGGGTCGATGACGGTCATGACCGGAACACCGGACGGCATCTGCAGGCTGGAGTGCACGTTCACCAGATAATCAGATTTGTCGGCAAAAGGCGGGCAGGCGATGACCGGATGGATGCTCTGGGCTGCTACCACACCGCTGAGCGCATTGGAACGCCCGGCGACCGTGATATAAACGACCGGCTCTGCGGACTCGTTCAACCGTCTGACTGCTTCTAGCACCACATCAGGCTTCTTGTGCGCTGAGGCGACCAGGATCTGAACCGAGATACTAGCGTGCTCAAGGCCTTTTTCGATCTTCTTGGCGAACTCGGCGTCAGACTCACTGCCCATGATGATCTGTACGATAGAACCCTTCAGGATCCCTTCCCGGCGCAGGGCATGGCGCAGACGAAGTGCAGGCAAGGGAGGATTGTCGCCACCCTTGTCGAACGTGGTGCCGGTCATCTGTTCGTACATGGTGATATACACATTGGAAAAGCGCTCGATAAGGGATGCCGGGATCTCAGGGAGCGGGCCATCGCCCATGAAGCCCTGATCGCGGAGCCAAATGCGGAGGAATTCCTTGTCATAGTAGTCAGGTTCCTGCCCTTCAGCGAACCGCTTGGCATAGGTATCGGCCTTCCAGAAGCGCGAGGAGTCAGGGGTATGAACCTCATCGATCACCATGATCGTCCCGTGCTCGTCCTCACCGAACTCGTACTTGGTATCCACGAGGATGAGACCCTGTTTGGCAGCCATTTCCGTCCCGCGTTTGAAGAGCGCAAGTGCGTATTCTTCGATCTTCTTCCACTTGGCTGCCGGGATGATACCCTTGGCGACGATGTCTTTGGGTGAAATCTTTTCATCATGCCCGGTCACCGCCTTGGTGGTCGGAGTGATGAGCGGGGTGGGAAATTTCTGGTTCTTTTTCAATCCCTCGGGCAGGCGATGCCCGCAATAATCCCGATCTCCCCTCTCATACGCATACCAGGCTGAGGTGGTGGTCACGCCGGAGATGTACCCGCGGACAACCACTTCGATCGGGAACGGTTTCACATCCTTGACCAGCATGGCATTGGGGTCGATGACCTTGATGACATGGTTGGGGACGATGTCTTTGGTCTTTTCAAACCAGAAGGCAGAAATCTGGTTCAGGACCTGCCCTTTATATGGTACCTCGGCCAGGATGCGGTCAAAAGCCGACTGCCGGTCCGTGACCACGATCAGTCTCTGGCCGCCGCCAAGTGCGTAGCAGTCACGTACCTTGCCCTGATAAAAACCTTCCAGTTCGGGAAAATAGGCAGTCTTCAGGGGCGGGGTGAGGAGATGGGTCATGGATGTCTCCGGGTGGTGAATAAATGTGCGCCATGGCACGGCTGGCAGACTATCGTATCTTGAACGCAGGCAAGTGACTTCAGTGCATCCGTGATAGTCAGTACGCTCTCTTCCATACACATGATCTTGACCTGCGGCCCGCCATCGATCGTGAACCAGACCTGAGTGCCTTGATCCCGCAGCTGGTGAACGAACGCTATCATGTCAAGCGTCTGCGGTAGCCAGTATATAATAGAAGGTACCGTCGTGAACATGAGCGCATGCATTTTCAGCGCGTTCGCTTCGGCAGTGCTGCCGATCAGCTCGAAATCATGCATTTCTATGCCCAGGCGAACGCTGCGCAGATCATGCTCGACCGTGGCAAGCCAACCGGCATAGTACGGACTGGTCAGGACACTCTGTGCCATACCGGCTCTGGAAGTAATCTTTTTCTCTGCCTGAGAAATGACAGGAATAATCATGCGAAATCCCCAGTCCACCTCCGAATGGTGGATCGAATGCGCGAAGCTGTCGGTTCCGTCGGCCAACTCTCCACGATCCCATTCTACGAATCCGTCAGGGATGGAACGGCTGGCGCTGCCAGAACCCTGACGGGCCAGTATGCTGAGAGCCTTTTCATCCAGAGCAAGCCCTGCCGCTTCCGAAGCCGCCAGACTAAGAGCCGCGAACCCGCTGGCACTGCTCGCAAGCCCGGCTGACATGGGGAAATTTGCGGTCGAAGCAACTCTAGCCTTCGTCTCGATCTGCGCCAAAGCTCGCACCAGGTCAAGGTGCCTGACGACGCGGTCGAACCTGGAACCTTGAAGATCAGAACCATCATATGTCACCACATCCGACTTCAGCTGTTCATCAAACTCCACCGTCGTCGTCGTATGCAGACCGCTCAGGCACATGGAGATAGACCCGTTCTGCGGCAGGACGAGTTTTTCATCTCTCTTGCCCCAGTATTTCACGAGGGCGATGTTCGAAGGTGCGGTAGCAGTTGCTTTCATTAGGTGATCCTGATAGGCAAATGTTGGACCGGCTGTCATCCCTGCGGAGGCAGGGATCTACTGACAAACAGATTGAAGTGCTCACAGTCCCTCAGGAGATTCCCGCCTCCGCGGGAATGCCTGTTAAAGGGAAAAGTCAAGAAGCAGACATCGAGGGCGAGAGCAAATCCATCTGCTGAGCCAGGATAGTTGGATCATACGATGTACCAGTTTTCAGGCAATAATAGGCAATCCGTAGCACCTTTTTTCCGATGATCGTTAGCGCCTCCACATGAGATCTGCCTTTGGTTTTTTTGAGGTAGTAGTAATACCGATTAAACGCATCATCGCGCATGTAGGCTCCCCAGCCAGCCGTGTAGTTTCTCTTCCGCAA
>MNZT01000109.1 GCA_001873755.1 Candidatus Wirthbacteria bacterium CG2_30_54_11
GATTATCCCCTGCCCTTTTGGGCAGGAGATGGCGACGGCTTTGCCGTCGCTTTTCCAGCTCCAAGGGCGCGGCAACCCCATCTGTGTCACTGCCGCGCGGGCAGTCGCGACTGAAACTTGCGCGGTCGCAACCGGTGGCGCCTGCTGCTCGGTGGGCAGCGCGTTAGCAGTCGCCAGAGCCGCAGACGCTGTCTCTATGGCTGCGTCCGCCGTAGCGGCGTTGGCCTCATCGCTGAGGCCGTTCCACTGGGGAGGTTGGAGTTGTTTTTGGCCGCCGCAGGCAGCCAATAAAGCGATTATACAAAGGCTAATCGCCAGCCTTGGGAGCCACTTTTTCATGGTGGCACCTCCTTGCCCGGGACGGTTGATATGGTTGGATGTCCCGGGGTTGGGCTGATGGATCTGAGGAGATCACCCAGCCTGACCCCGAGACGTTGAGGCTAACCACGTAAAAGTGCCTTTCCGCGCACAGCAGGTGAGCGTTTCACCGGGGTACGGGGAAAGTACTACAGTATACCGCCGGGGCTGCGGTCTGTCCATGATAAGTCTTGTTGGGATGATCCGGCATCTTCAGGGCGGACTGAAGGGAAAATCCCTCCCTGCCTCCCTTTGTCAAAGGGAGGAGATTTAACCAGTTGACATTCTGTGCCAGCAGAATAGAATAGCGCTGAATTTTATTACCAGCGTCAAAGGCCACCCGTTGCCGGATACCCTCGAACGTGCAGCAGAGCCTCCGGGCTCGACGAGCCATATCTGATCTTTTTCGACAAAAGACAAGTATCTGCCTGCGGTCAGGCATGCTTGTCATTTTTTTTATCCACAAGGAGCATCATGGACACAGCAGCAGGCAGCAAATCTGACAACGGCACCACCAATGACCGCAAGAAATTTGACAAGGTGATCTATGTGTTCAATATGGCTGAGGATGTCTGGGCGTTCATCAATTCCATGAGCAACGCCAAAGAGCGGTATGACGAGATCGAGATCTGTGCCAATCTCGGGGATCGTGAGCTGCTGTCTACCTCGGATGAGAGCGACCTGGTGTTCATCTCCCCCAAACCGATCGATCCTGCCTTCGTGGAGTACTTCGCCACGCTTTTCGGCAAAAGAAAACTGGAAATCCTCGTGCCCAGGCTGCACAGCGGGGAGATCTGCAAGGATATCCTGCGCGACGACGAGGTGTTCAACCGTATCGTGGAGCTGGCCAACAGCGTGAAAAAACTTACGCTGCTCTCCTATACGACTTCCCATCAGTTCCTCGACCTCGTGGCCAGGATCCGCGATCGCGGGGTCACGGTCTATACCCCGGAATCTCCGGAAGAGGACTGTGCTTGGACAGTCAATTTCTTTGGCAGCAAATCGGGTATCCGCCAGCTGGCCCAGAAGAGCTGCGCCGAAGAGCCTGATCTCATCATGGCGGACGGGCTGATCTGCTCCGATATCTCTGATGCGGCCAAGATCGCGGCCAACAAATACATCAAAGAGAACGGGGTGGTGCTGAAGACCAACAAAGGTCATACCGGCATGGGGGTACTCATCTTCCGGCCCGGCGACCTGCCCGCGACCTACAATGAGTGTAGGGAGGCGATCTACCGGATCCTGAACCAGAACGAATACTGGGATAAATTCTCTATCATCATCGAGAGTCTGCTCTCGGTCAACCACGCGGTGGGGGGCGGATTTCCCAGCATTGAGTTCAAGATCAGAAAAAGTGGAGAGATAGAGCTGCTGTATTTCTGCGGTATGCGGGTGAGCCGGGAGGGGGTTTTTCAGGGGATTGAACTGAACGAAGATGTGATCAATGACCGCATCGAGGCCATGGTCACGGATATGGGCTTCTACATCGGGGAACAACTGGCTTCGGCCGGGTACCGGGGCTATTTCGACGTCGATATGGTGGCGGCCAAGAACGGTAAGATGTATGTGACCGAATCCAATATCCGCCGGACCGGCGGCAGCCATGTGTACAAGTCGGCGCTCAAGCTGATCGGAAAAGATTTCATGATCCAGTCCTACATCTTTTCTGACAATACTTATGAGCTGCCGGGCCAAATGAGGCCTGATTTCGTGACTCTCCACCGGGCGCTTGCGCCGGTGCTGTTTTCCCGGAAGACAAAAGAAGGCGTGGTGATCGCGTCCGCCAATATGCTCCAGCATGGGATACTGGCGTATATCGTCTTCGGGGCCAGCAAAAAACATGCTCTGGAGATCGAAGCCAGGATGAAAGCCATCATCGCAGAGCTATAGCCCAACTTCCAGCATGGTTCGAAGTACGTCCTGCGCCAGAGAGATCGTTTCCGCAGAGCCGGGTTTCTGAGGATTGACCTCGACCAGATCATACGAGCAGCTCGGATGATCGCGGAGGATCGTGAGGAGCGGCATGATCTGCGCGCGGGTGAATCCGATCAGGGCCGGTGTCCCGGTGGCCGGAGCGAGAGTGCGGGTGAATACATCGATATCAAAGCTGACGTGGATATGCCGGAAGGGGAGGATAAACCTCTGCAGTTGTTCGTGCAGCCGCTTTGCTTCACTTGATAACTGTTCACTTGTGGTGCTCTTCATCCCTGATGACCGGATGAAGTCGTAGTCATCTGCTTCCAGGTCGCCGAACACCCAGGCATTGGCCGTCGGGATCTTGACCGGGATCAGGGCATTGATCTGCGGATCGTCGAAATGTGGGTCAAACAGTACCCGGGCGAACAGTCCGTGAAAATTGCCGGTCAGGCTGTCGGAGAACAGGCTCTGGTCGCTGTGTGAATCGAAGTGGAAATAAGCGATCTCGTCGGCTGGAAAACGTTTGAGGACCGCCAGGACGCTTCCGAATGCGACCGAATGGTCGCCGCCGACCACGACCTGGGTCTCTCCAGGGGCTAGATTTCCTGTGATGAAGTCTGCAAATGCCGAGGCAGCATGTGCTATAGTTTCACGGTATTTCGCTTTTCCTGTCTGTTCCGGCAGCGAGTAGTCGATGCTGTGGACAGGGCAGGAGAGCGGGAGCGAACGCAGGAAGCCCTCGTCCAGGACGGCATCCGGGCCGTGTTCCACACCGACATTGTAATCCGTGCCGTAGAGCGGCAGGTTGATGATACCGAGGCGGGAGCGGGCTTTGAAAAAGTGGCAGGGGTGCAAGGTTTATTCCTTGAAGTATCCGACCGCATTCCTGAATATCTTCATACCATCAGCCTCGACCAGGAACGGTTTTCCGGCGCGGATCAGTTGTTCTTTTTCGAGCGTCCAGGTGTCGAGCTGGGTCCAGTACATGGCGCGTTCGGGATGGGGCATGATGAGCAGGGCTCGGCCGCTCTCGTCGGTCAGGGCAGCGATGTCCTCGAGTGCGCCGTTGGGGTTGAAAGGGAATTCGCTGTTGGCAGGGGTTCCGTCAGCCTTGCAGTAAGTAGCAGTGATCAGGTTCTTGGCTTTGATCTGTTCGAGTACGCTGTCTTCAGCGTACAGGTTGCCTTCACCGTGGGAAACCACGACGTGCAGATGGTCCATGCCCCGGGTCCAGACGCAGTGGTTCGGCGTGATCTTCAGGTCCACCCAGCGGCACTCGTAGCGGGCGGTCCGGTTATGCCGGAGCGCGATCTGGCGTTCGCCGTACTTGCCATCCAGCGCGGGCACCAGGCCGAGATTGGCCAGGATCTGGGCGCCGTTGCAGATGCCGATCACGAGGTGTTCCTTTTCCATGAACATTTTCACTTCGTCCCACAGATGGTTCTTCATGCGGTTGGCATAGGCATTGCCCGATCCGGTGTCATCTCCGAAGCTGAAACCGCCTGGTATAGCCATGATCTGGTAATCTGCAAGCTTTTTGTGGCCGTCGATCAGGTCATTGATATGGACGATCTCCCCGGAGGCGCCGCAATGCAGGAAGCCCTGCAGGGTCTCTTCTTCGCTGTTCAGGCCATAACCAGAGAGGACGATGACACGAGGGGCGGGCATGAGATGTTCCTTGTGCTAGAAGTCTGCGAGTGGGGAAAAATAGCTTTTTTCCAGAGCGGCCAGCTGTATATCGATGATGGTCAGTCCTTTCAGGCCGTTGATGATGAGCTCAGGCTCGGCCGTGACTTCGCCGATGCGGGCGAAGTATTGTCCCTCGAACATTTTTTCGAAGGCAGCCTGGTTCTGAGGAGCAACGGTGACCAGCAGGCGGCTCGCGCTTTCGGCGAACAGCAGGTAGTCCTCCCTCTCAATGTTGCGGGAGAGCATTCGCTTGAGGTCTATGGAGAGGCCTAGTTTGCCGCCGAGAGCTGTTTTCAGCAGCGCAACAGCCAAGCCGCCGATACCGAGTGCAATCCCTGAGGCGAGAAGTCTGCGGTTGACTGCTTCATAGTAGGTCCGGTACAGCTTCAGGGCTGACGCGGCGTCGACCTGCGGGACGACATTGCCCCGGCGGGCGGTGCCTTTTTCCTTTTCCCCTACATAGGCGTAGTATTCGGAGCCGCCCATTTCCCGGCGGGTCATGCCCAGCACATAGACCAGATCTCCGGGCATCTTGGCGTCCAGGGATACGGCTCTGGTCACATCCGGCAGGATGCCCAGGGAGGAGATCAGCAGAGTCGGAGGTATGGACAGTTTGATCGGCTCCGAGATGGCGTCAAAACCTTTGAAATCGTTGTACATGCTGTCTTTGCCCGAGATGAACGGGGTGCCAAAGGCGACTGCGTAGTCGTAGCAGGCTTCGCAGGCTCTCTTCAGCTGGCCGAGTCTGGCCGGATCCTCCGGACTGCACCAGCAGAAATTGTCCATGAGCGCGATACGGTCAGGATCAGCTCCGACCGCCACCACATTCCGGATAGCGCCGTCGATGCTGCAGGCGGCCATGTGGTAGGTGTCGAGCTCACTGTAAGTAGGATAAAGCGCCTGGGAGAGCGCAATGCCCTGGAGCGACGGGGGATAGGTTTTGGGACCTTTGACCGGCTGGGAAGGGGTAGCTTCCAGCGGCGGGAGGAGCGGCCGCAGGACCGAGGCATCGGCATTGACCTTGCCTCTGCCCTGGAGAGGCTGCAGGGCAGAGGTGCCCTGCACGACATAGTCGTACTGATAGGAGATGAACGACGAACTGCAGACATTCAGCCGGCGGGTCATGTCGATGAAGAGTGCGTCGAAGTCGGTGCACACCGGGATGATGTTCTGTTCGCTGCGGATTTCGGTCGTGGTGGAGGTGAGCGTCTTGTGCGGGAGGCCGAAATGCATGAACTCGAGGTCCATGTCTACGACATTCTGGTTCTTGTAGCTCACGATGCAGCGGCCGGTATTGGTGAATTCACCGATCACTGTGGCTTCCACGTCCCGGCGGTGCATGAGGCTGATGAATTCGTCCACTCGATCCTGGGGGACGGCGAGAGACATCCGTTCCTGGGATTCGCTGATCCAGATCTCCCAGGGAGCGAGGCCGGGATATTTCAGCGGGACGAGGTCGAGCTTCACCAGGCAGCCGTTGGTATCGCGCGCCATCTCACCGATAGAGCTGGACAGGCCTCCGGCTCCGTTGTCCGTGATGGAATGGTAAAGACCGAGGTCGCGGGCTTCCTTGACCACGGCATCGCTGAATTTTTTCTGGGTGATGGGATCGCCGATCTGGACCGCGGTGGCCGGGCTGCCCGAGGTGAGCGCTTCCGAGGAAAAGGTCGCTCCGTGGATGCCGTCCTTGCCGACCCGTCCGCCGATCATGACGATAGCATCACCGACTTCAGCCTTTTTTTCATGGGACAGTTTGCCTTGCACATGCCAGGGGATGAGTCCGACCGTGCGGACGAAAACGAGCGGTTTGCCCGCGTAGTTGGGATGAAAATAGACAAAGCCCTGCGGGGTGGGGATGCCGGAGCAGTTGCCGCCGTTGTTGACCCCGGCTACCACGCCTTCCATTATCCTGCGCGGGGAAAGCATGGGCGAGGTCTTGTCTTTGCCGCGGTACAGTTTGGGTTTGCTCCTCGGGTCAGCAAAGCAGAAACCATAGGTGTTGGCGATAGGCTTGGCCCCCAGTCCGAATCCGATGGTGTCGCGGTTGACGCCCACGATGCCGGTGACCGCTCCGCCGAACGGGTCGAGGGCTGAGGGGCTGTTGTGCGTCTCGGCTTTGTCGGTGATGAGGTAGTTGCCGTCAAAGGCAATGGCGCCGGAATTATCGGTGAAGACCGATACACAGAAATTCTGTTTGCCTTTGTTCTGTCTGACATCCGTGGTCGCCCGGCGGATGAAGTGTTTGTACAGACCGTCATGGATATCGTCGAGCGAACCCGCAAAAATGGTGTGTTTGCAGTGCTCAGACCAGGTCTGTCCGAGAGTTTCGAGCTCTGCATCCGTGGGCTGGCGTTTTTCGGTTTTGGAAAAATAGTCTGTGATGACCTTCATCGACGGCAGATCCAGCGCGAGAGGGCCACGATAGACAGGCGTTCCGTCCGGATCGAAATGGTCAGTGATGCCATTTTTGCCGATCTGTTCCAGTTCTTCATCCGTGACGAAGACATTGACGATGTCAGTTTTGGCACTCTTGCCCAGGGTGACCCGGGGTACGATCGTGCCCATTCCGTGGTCGTCGCGGCACTGCTGGCCAGTTTTGGACTGGGTGCGCTGGATGATCGGGTTGGACAGGGCTGCTCCGATGCGGTCGATGTCTTTCTGGGCCAGGGTCCCGGTGATATAGAGCAGCTGAGTGGAATAGATCGCTTCTCCGTCGGTAAATGGTCTGCGGATGAGGTCTGCTATGGACTGGTGAGCCGTGTTGCCTACGTTGTCCGTGACCCCAGGGAGGAACCCGATCTCGATCGCCCAGTCGAATTGCGCCGGCAGGTGCGAATCATCGATGCTGTAGGTCTGGGTGACCGGGTTGGCGAGGATGGAGGCGCTTTTTTCCAGCTCCTCTGCCGTCAGCTCTTTGTCCACGGTATACACATCGACGAGCTCGACCGCAGCGACATCATGGTCAGAAAACTGAAAGCTCAGAATGCGGTTTTTCAGCACCTGAGCTCTGGTATCAGGGACAGAGGCATAGATTTCGATGCGGTGTGCCATACAGTGATCCTCGGATAGGGACGACAGGTTTGATTATAGGGATACGGGCAGAGGGTGTCTAGCACCCGAATTAGATCACGAAATATCTTACCGAAGGAGGTAACGTTAGCTCATTCATAATCTTACCGAAAGGTGGGACAATCTCTTGATTTACAATCAGGAGGGCCCAGAACATGATGAGCTTCAAAAGTAAACGAGAATACATCAAGGAGATCAGGGATAAATATAAACGATCCTCACGATCTCAAAAAAGCCAACTCCTCCAGGATGTCAGTGATATCACCGGGTATCATCGG
>MNZT01000010.1 GCA_001873755.1 Candidatus Wirthbacteria bacterium CG2_30_54_11
ACCAGGAGGCGTATCGCTTCGATGACAACGAATTTGCAGGCATGATGCAAAAGGCCAGGAAAGAACTATTTCAGAAAATCATTGTCCCTGATTTACATATTATTAAACTTTGACTCCCCACTACTTTTGAGGCTCATCTCTTGACTGGAAAAGACTATACAGCCGAACTTGTGAACATGGCCGTTCAATGCAAAGTACTGCCATCGGAGGCCTGGGAACGGTCGAGGCTGGTGGTGGCAGGGAGTCAAAGGATGATTATGAGGTCAGGTGACGGGAGCGGTCGTGTCTGGTGTCAGCATACCGAAGTTTGTCAGGATAGTATTCAATACATCCGGCATATCCGGTCCAGATGAGCGCTGTATTCCGTGATCTGTATGGATCGAGTTTTGCGTCAAAGAAACACCGAATGGGGCAAGCAAGGCACGCAGTTTATCTATGGCAGTGGTCTCAACATAGAGGAACTGGTTGAAGACATTGTCGAGAGGCATGCGTACATCTGGATCGAAATAATGCCAGGCGATATGTTCTTTGTGATTTCTGACGTTTTTTTGATCGTACCTCATGATATTCTGAAAGATTTCTGGAAACCGGGCTTTGTAAGTCGTGAACCACTTGAAGGTCTGTTCTGCGTAGCGGAGATTCAGGGTCTCGAACGGCTGTCCTCTTTTTGCCGGATACATCCTGTCGCGTACAGAACGTAACCAGTTCGCTCCATCTCGCATGCCTACTTCAAAAGCAAATTTGAACAATGCGGATAAATCGTCTTCGTCGATCGGTACATCAAAGGCTGCCATTCCCTTGATGACCATTTTTCGGGCAACCCGCTGCTCGATGCCCAATATCGTATCCTGTTTGGCGAGAGGTTCTTCATCTGATCTGGCTTTCAGGATGAATTCGGCGAGTTTGGCGGCGGTGAACATACCAGCTGACTGTCCTCCGAGCGCTATTTCGATCTCCCCTGTGTATCCCAGGTCAGCGTTTATTATTTGAATGGATTCAAAAAGAGCCAGGATCTGCGGGAGTGTCGTCCCATCCAGCTGATCGATAGATTCGATGTTGTCGCAGGTGACGACCGCCCAGCCTTCATCTCTCGTCATCAGTGATGGGATGCAGTGGCGAAAGGCTCTTTTGGTCGTCTCTCTCTTCCCTCCGATGACGTCGTTGACGCCGTGAAAATTGATAAAGATCTTCTTTATCGCTTTGCCTGCCTCTGCGTACAGGTCAAATCCATAGAAATACGGATCTTTTTCCTCGGCGCGATTATAGGGGGCATGTCTTTCTGAGGCTAACAGATTCGAGGGTACCTCACGGAGCGCTGCTGTGTCCGCGGGCCATTTCCGCTGGGCAATTCTGGAGCGATCCCAGGGGATGGGCTGATGCCACCTGGAGAGATCCGGCTGAGGGTCTTCGCCTTCAAACGGACGGTCACGCAGCTTCATGGAACGTGTGCCTTTGTTCTTCGGTTCACGCTCGGAGGCAGCGTCGCCTCGATGAGGTGCATCCGCTGGCATTGTCTCGGCTCCAGTGTCAGGATCAGGAATACGAGAAGGCATGACAGACCTTCAGTCAGGATGAAGTGGAGATAGGTTTTTGGGAGCGCGACTGACCGCCCTGGTCAGGAATCAGAAGTATGAGATCAGATACTCTTCATCAGTGCTTCAGTAGATTTTTGCTGTACCGCCATTAACAGTGCCTTGATTCTTTCCAATCCATAATTAAATTCGCGTCTGATATCAGGTGTTATCCTAGGGAATTGTTGGAGATCGTCCGACAATTCACGTTGCCATTTTCGGATATACTGATCGAAGGAATCCAAACCTTCAACTACTTTTGCCGGTTCCGTATCTATTAGATCCATCAGAACGCCGAGCTTTCGAACCATTCTCAAATCTCGATCTCTTATAGAATAATATATGCCGCTCAGGTAAATCGAGGCAGTTTCTGGACAGGAGAGAGCCAGGCGCCGGAGATATTCATTGGGTAGATCGTCGGTGGACTGTGCCTCCGGAACGATCTCTGAGAGGGTACCGAATGCGTAACATGACAGATCATCCCAAGCGCCACAAGTATCTGCATGATCTATGTTTGCATCAGACATTTGTTGCCTTTTATCCAATAGAGATTCAAGGTTGTTTTGAAATTGTTGTCCGCGTATTTCAAATTGGCGACAGAACCCGATATATATCCCATATGCACGCAGGATGAGGGAGTTATATTGAGGAAAGGCTTCATCTGAAATGTTCTGTCTGATGTATTCAGCATAGGTCGAGATCTGTTCCCAAATTTGAGGTGCGATTTCTTGACCGAATTCAAGAATGTCCTTTCTGTCCACCGGTGGCTCGGCAGGGAGTTCGTCGAGTGCATTCTGAAGACAAAGAATTGCAGAGCGTCCTGGTTCAGTGAAGATCCCTTGATGGTCAGGGTTGCAGGCATCACGAATGAGTTTTTTTCGTGCTTCCCAGTTTTTCCATCCCTGTTCCAGAAATGTATTCTTTTTTTCCTGCCTTTCGGGTTTGTCCCAGGGCGCTACATCAGGTAAGGACTCGAAAGCATTAAAAGCTATATCAGTTTCATAGTTAAAATCTTCCTTTTTTTCTGCTGGATTGTCGTAATCCAGTGGATACGCTGCACATAGCTCCTGGAATTCCTGAGGGATATCAGGGCTTTCGAGGGAGTGCATTATTTCGCCGAGTTCGTCCTCAATTCCACGTTCGAGAAGCATAGGTGCAATCCGTCAAATGTTAATCATAATCAGATATTTATTCGTATTCGAGTGAGTAAATCAGTAAATTAGTATACCACTTCCTGACTGATTGGTCGAACTCTGGTTTCGGTCAGAGGCGGTGGCCAAGGCCAGATCGGAGTAAGATTGGAGGTTACGCTGTGAAAGCATGGCGTCGGAAGAGGCCATGACTTTTTGCAATGCGTTGACAAGGTATTCTGTCATTTTGGGAATCGTCTCCGGGGGCATGCTGTGGCTTACTCCTGACACTCTGTCCTCAGTCATGCGGGGGAGCTTCAGTTTGAATGATTCCATTGCTTCCGGGATGACAACACTCCGTGGATTTGCATCTGCCTGATCTCCGATCTTAAGATAGTGCGTACCTATATGATGCTTTTTTATCCTTGATCCAAGTTTATTGGACTCTTCCTGTATGGTGTCCGCCACTTCCTGAACAAACCGTATCGCATCCAGCAGGCCGAGGACCATCTTTTCGATATTCCTGGCATCCCGACCCGGCCTCCTTCCTGCCAGGCGCATAGCATCTCTGACTGCACGAGCCAGAATGCCGTAGAAGGGCTGGTCAAATAGTTCAGGTTGTTTTTTTTCAGCTTTCGAAAGAGCGCGCACAATATTTTCTAAAAGTGGGATGTCAGATAGCTTGATTGACGTTTTTTCTATGACCCATCGAAATCTCTCTGACAGGTGTTCCACCTGCATGTACGCATCGACGAGGATGACCCCGCGGAGCCTGATCCCGGTTTCTCCCGGCATCGGAGTATCGTGATACGAATAGGGATCTTTTCCGTCCATGGCATGATTTGCCATCCTGGTGGCAGTCAAACCACCAGAGGAATGTCCCATGAATACGACGTTGATCAGATCGTCATACCCGAACTGCTCGATATTTCTTTGCCGGATGCTCTGGATCAGGCAGGCGATCTGGGCTTCAGCCAGATCCATGTGTTCGCAGGACTGGAAATTGGTCAGGGTCACAACTCCCCAACCAGGTCGCTTGACTATTTCCGGGATCATGCCGCGGAGCCAGCGGGCAGTGTGTTCCAGATAGGGACCCCGCTTCTGTGCGGCGTTGCCTTCGACGCCACTCATATCGTTTGACCCGTTCGGTGGATCGATGGCAAAGAGCGTATGCAGTCCGACCCCGTTCATGTCATTGACCCCCGGGAAGGCGATGACCAGGTGAGTGATCGGTTTATCCGGGAGGGCGCGTACTTCTATACCACTGAAGAGAAATTGCCGGAGATGGGGATACCGTTCCGAGGGTTCCCGTTTCGTATCGTCACGAGCATAGGACATATCAGTTAGTGGCTCTCGGATAGCAGGAATTCGAGCAGTTTGCTTGTTAGTGATTCCAGCTTTGTGCCGTGCAACATATTCATCCTGCAAGTCAGGATTCCAATCAAACTTTAGAATCCATTCCGGGTGCTGCTCGAGCTCCGATGTCCCGGGATCTGGGTTGATCCGGTATACAACGCCATCATAGACGGAAGCTTCTTGTCCTTCTGATGTTTTCGGCATATATCGTTTTCTGGCCCGTGTGTGAATAATCAGGGAGAGTAAAAAATTATACAATAGAATCCCGGAAAAAGCGACAAAATATCCCAGGCTCAGGAATGGATGCTTCCTTGACAGTCCCCATGACCCTGCGTATCCTGACAAGCGACCCTTCGACTCGGTGGCCTCGCTCAGGGTCATGACCCAAGAACCCATCGACTTCGCTCAGGGTCGTGACCAAAGAACCCGTTAACTCGTGAACTCGTTAACCCGCAACAAGGAAATTCATGACCTCTCATCTCGTGATCGTCGAATCTCCGGCCAAGGCGCGCACTATTTCCAACTTCCTCCCTGCCAACTATACAGTGCGGGCGTCCATGGGGCACATCAGGGATCTGCCCAAGGCCAAGATCGGGGTGGATGTGGAGCACGATTTCCTTCCCGAATATGTGATCCCGGCGGAAAAGGCCAAGACGGTCACAGAGTTGAAGAAACTGGCCGGGAAGGCGCAGGAGGTCATACTCGCGACCGACGAGGACCGCGAAGGGGAAGCGATCGCCTGGCATCTGGCCGAAGCCATCGGCTTGCCGGTCGATACGACCAAGAGGGTCGTGTTCCATGAGGTGACGAAGGACGCTATCCTGCACGCCATGGAGACACCGCGTACGATAGATATGAAAAAAGTCGATGCCCAGCAGGGCAGACGCATTCTCGACAGACTGGTCGGCTACAAGCTCAGCCCCTTCCTCTGGCGCAAGGTCATGCCGGGGCTGTCCGCCGGCCGCGTGCAGTCTGTTGCAGTTCGCCTCATCGTCGAGCGCGAACGAGAGCGGGACGCCTTCAAGGCCAGGGAATCCTGGACACTGGATGCTTTATTCGAAAAAGCTTCAGCTGCGGCCGGCAAAGGTCAGTTCAAAGCAGAACTTTCCAAGGTGAACGGCAAGAAGGCTGATCTCGTCTCCGGTCCAGATGCACAGAAGATCATGGACGAACTGAAGGGTGCGGCCTATCAGGTCAGTTCGATTGAAACCAAAAGCAAGAAGCGGGCGCCCTATGCACCGTTCATCACCAGCACGCTTCAGCAGGACGCGGCCCGCAAGCTCGGATTCACGGCCAAGAAGACCATGATGATCGCCCAGCAGCTCTACGAAGGAGTGGAGCTCCTGACCGGCGAACGGACCGGTCTCATCACCTATATGAGAACTGATTCCACCAATCTCGCCGAGACCGCAGTGGCGCGGATCCGCGAAGTGATCAAGGAACGGTTTGGTCCTGAGTACCTGCCTGCCAAACCGAGATCGTATGTGAAAAAGGTCAAGGGCGCTCAGGAGGCGCACGAAGCCATCCGCCCGACCGATGTGGTCCGGGATCTGGAGTCTCTCAAGTCCCATCTGACGCCGGACCAGGCACGGCTTTATGAGCTGATTTACAAAAGGACCATGTCCTGCCAGATGGAAGATGCCTGCATTAATCAGACTTCCGTCGATATCACTCCTTTGCTGGGCGGCAAACCTACCTCGCATCTTTTTCATGCCACCGGTTCTACCGTCTCGTTTCCCGGCTTCCTCGCGGTGTACGAAGAAGGCAAGGATGACGATGTGGAAGGTGAAAAAGACAAGGACAAGGAAGCCCGTCTGCCCAAACTTACGAAGGACGAAGACCTTAGACTTGTTACCTTGAGCCCCGAACAGCACTTCACTCAGCCGCCTCCCCGGTTCACAGAGGCGACGCTGGTCAAAGCGCTCGAGGAGCACGGGATCGGCCGGCCGTCCACCTATGCGCCGATCATCAGTACCATTCAGGACCGAGGCTATGTGCGACTTGATCAGAAGCGCTTCGCCCCGGAGGACAAGGGTATGGTGGTCAATGACCTTCTGGTGGAGCATTTTCCCACGATTGTAGATATCGGGTTCACCGCTGCCATGGAAGGCGATCTCGATCTGGTGGCCAGCGGGGACAAGGAATGGGTGCCGATCATCCGCGCGTTTTATGTGCCGTTTGATGCTCTCCTGACGCAGAAGTCGGTCGATGTCGATAAACGGTCAGTAGTGGATGAAAAGACCGATGAAGTCTGTGATAAATGCGGTAAGCCCATGGTCATTCGGCTTGGCCGGCATGGCAAATTCATCGCCTGCTCCGGCTATCCCGAATGCCGTAACACCAAGCCGGTCCCCGGAGCTCCCGGCATGACGCCGGCCGAAGAGCAGAAGCGCGAAGAGCCCTGCGAGCTGTGCGGGGCACCGATGGTGATGAAGCAGGGGAGATTTGGCAAATTCTGGGGCTGTTCCAAATATCCGGAATGCAAGAATATCCAGAAACTTTTCAAACCGCAGCCGACCGGGGTCAAATGTCCGGAATGCGGCGGCGATGTGGTCGGCAAAAGGACCAAGCACGGCAAGATATTCTACGGATGCGCCAATTATCCCAAGTGTCGCTACGCGACCTGGGATAGACCCGTCACGACTTGAACACAGGTGGGCTATGATCAGAGCACATGATCCGCAGCAGAGCAAACACGATCCCCGGGGTCTGGCGATGCCGGTCTGGTATTCTGTGGCAGGGTTGCTGGGTCTGGTTACCGGTGTCGTCGGGGTGCTGTTCCCGCTTGGCCTTCTGCTCGGAGCCGGGGCGATCATCGGTGTGGTACTCATACTTAGTATCCTCAGAGATCCGTTCTTCGGCGTTCTCTGCATTGCTTTTTTCCTGCCGTTTGAGCGAGTCGGCGGGATGGATGTCGGCGGCATGAGCCTGCGGATCCATCAGGTATTGGCGCTGATTACACTGGGCTCCTGGATCTTTACCAAACTGGTGCACGGAAAACTTCGCTTCAAGGCCAACCCGCTGTTCTGGCCGCTCTACCTCTATATGCTGGTCAATGTCCTGAGTCTGACCAGATCATTCAATCTGCGACGGGGCTTTCTCGTCCTGGGATTCACGGTGTTCGTCTGGATCGTGTCCATGATGGTCGCGGAGATAGTGGACCACAGGGACAGGATCGTCCGCGTGGTCAGGACGCTGTTCATCTCGGCGACACTGGTCAGTATTTTTGGACTGTTCCAGTTCGTGGGGGATGAGATCGGCCTGTCGCCTCAGCTCACCCAGATCCGGGTCGGCTGGTACGACAAAAACGTCATCGGTCTCACCCGTCTCCACTCTACGGCGTTGGAGCCTCTGTATTTCTGCAATTACCTTCTGGTGGTTTTTCCCCTGCTGATATCTCTCATTCTGAATCTGAATGAATTTTCATCTGTAGAGACGTTGCATGCAACGTCTCTACAAGTCAAAAAAGAAAAGAACCGCCCACAGATTTTCGCCCGGCCGGTCCTGATCGGCATGGCCATGGTCATGGGGCTGGCCTATATCCTCACGGTCTCCCGGGGCGGGTATCTGGGCCTCCTCTTGAGCGTGGTGGTGATCGGATTCATCAGTTTCAAAAAAGTTTTCACCCCGCGTCTCCTCATTCTGGCCCTGATAGCCCTGGTAGGAGTCGCCTCTCTGTCCGCGGTGACCGGGGCCAGTTCGTCGAAGTTGAGCCTGGAGTATATTCAGCACCGGGCGACCACGTTCATCGATACCATGTCGGACTGGGAGCGGCTCGAGACGTACGAGGCAGCGATCAATGCTTTTCGTGTCTCGCCCTATCTGGGATTCGGTCCGGGGAATTTCGGGCCGTACGTGGTGAACATCACCCACGGAACCCCTGACAACGGTTGGGGTATCGTCAACAACGAGCCTCTGGAAATGCTGGCCGAAGTCGGACTCATCGGCTTCCTTTTGTTCCTGCTGGCCATGACCATCTGGGCGCTCCGGAACCTCGCAGCTCAGATCCGGGCTCAGGATAGTCTCATGCGGGCGCTTCTGATCGGCTCGCTCGCCAGTTTTGCCGGGATCGCACTGCAGTACATGACTTTTTCGACCCTGTACATCATGCATGTCTGGTTCATGATCGGCTTTGGCATTGCCCTGCAGAATTACGTTCTGAGTGAAAAAACCACTGAGCATCATACGGAGAGAACATGAAGGAATCCACCCGCCAGTTTGTGCTGGGCACCTTTTTTTCCCTCTATGTGATCCTGGTGGTGTGGTACTGGGGCCAGTATTTGCCGTGTCTCGTTGGGGCTGTGGCCGGAGGGCTCCGCATCTATCTCTTCCAGGTGTCAAAAGAGCGTGACCGGTTTCAGCAGCACAGCGGTTTTTCCATACCGGCGCTCAAGCGCAGCGAAGCACAGCAGCATGAACTGCGGCAGGAGTACGCCGGGTACAAGGCTGATGTGAAGAAACTGGAAGTCTGGCGGAAGCCGCTGGGGTTCCTGGCTCTTGCGCTCGTGGCCGCTGCCATTGTTCTCCTGGATAAACAGATGATCTTCTACACATTCATCATCACCATGATGACCGTATGGGTCTGGTTCCAGGGGTATCTGGCGTGGAAGGTGGGGGAATGATCAAGTGCCCAGTAGTCAGTGACCAGTGGCCAGCGGACAAAGAGCGGGCGTCCCTGCCCGCGACTCTGAGGAGCAGAAGGAGCAGCATGGACATCAGTCAATTATTTTTCGTCACCTCGAATAAGCACAAAGTGGCTGAGACCCAGGCGATCCTGGGGTTTCCACTGACGTACGTCGAGTCGGAGGTGCCGGAGATACAGTCGCTTGATCTGAGGGAAGTGGTCCAGGCCAAGGCCGGAGCCGCGTTCAGCTTTGTCGGCAAGCCGGTCATGGTCGAGGATGTTTCGCTGGAGATCGCAGCCTGGAATGGATTGCCGGGTCCCTTTATCAAATGGTTCAACCAGACACTGAATCCTGCCGGTATGGCGAGACTTTTGCGCGGGGAAAAGGACCGAACGGTCGTTGCCCGCGAAATGGTCGATATCTACGACGGCAGTGAGCACCGGTTGTTCGAGGGGCGGGTCGAGGGTACGGTCGCTGAGTCGCCGAGAGGGGAAAGCGGGTTCGGGTTCGATGTTATTTTCATCCCTGCCGGGCATCGTCGGACCTATGGGGAGATGACGGCAGAGGAAAAGAACCGGATCTCGCATCGGGCGCTGGCGCTGGAGCAGGTGAAGGAGTGGCTGGCGGGTTAATGCAATCGTTTAACTTGTCATTCTGAACCCTGAGTGCAACCGAAGGGTGAAGAATCTCCTGATAGACTGGAATCCAATGCAGACCCTTCGCCCTTCGACTCCTCGGAAGTCGCTCAGGACTCAGGGTGACATATTACTTAATATCAAAGGAAAACGAATGGCAAACCGTGACGACATCCTGAATTTCTGCGACAGCTACCTTCAGATTGAGAAATATCGTGACTACGGGCCCAAGGGGCTGCAGTTTCTCGGCAAGGCCGAGGTCAAAAAGGTGGTGACCGGGGTCAGCGTGTCGCTCGATCTCTTCACTGCCGCAGCAGCTGCCGGGGCCGATATGGTCCTCGTGCATCATGGTGAGTACTGGCAGAACCTTTCGCAAAAAGTTGGCGTTATCCGCAAAAGGCGGCTGCAGGTTCTTTTTCAGCATGACATGACCCTGGCCGGCTATCATCTGCCGCTCGATGCGCACCGCGAGATCGGGAACAATGTGCTGCTGGTCAAACAAGCCGGCTTCGATCTGGACGAACAGCCTTTCGGTATCTTTGACAGTATGCCCATCGGAGCTCGTGGTAGTTCTAAGGGGCTTAAGCTTACCGACGTTGTAGAGCGTCTGGAAAAGTTGCTGGGCACGAGGGCTCTTGTATTCTCGTTCGGTCCGCAGACCGTGAAGACCGCTGGGTTCATCAGCGGCGGCGGAGCTGAGGGTTTGCTGGAAGCTATCGACCAGGGGCTTGATCTGTTCGTCACCGGGGAGTCAAAAGAGCAGAGCTTTCACCTGGCCAAAGAAGCCGGGATCAATCTGATCTACGCTCACCACTACAACAGCGAAAAGCTGGGGATACAGGCGCTGGGGGAAAAGGTGAAAGAGAAATTCGGGGTGGAACATGAGTTTATAGATATTCCGTGCCCCCTGTGAGCCGAGGTCAGGAACGCGATGAATCGCGTTCCTACAAAATTTCGGATGCATATCCGGATGGTGGACGGCCGGTTAATGGTGTTCTGTAGTGACGCCGATTCATCGCGTTTCTGTGTTGCTTGATCGCCAGGGTTGTAGAAACGTTGCAGTGCAACGTCCCTACATATTCTGATACGGGCATATCTCCTGGGCATCGGTTGCAATTTTTGATTCCAATGCTACAATGCTTTTTGTCAGTCCTCACCAACCTGACATACAGGGGTGCCTCCCCGTTACCAAGGTTAAAGATTGTGGGGATACAACACCGTTGTGTCCTTTCGATGAATTTGAGTGGAACCACGAGTCTCTCGTCTCAATCAGGTGATTGAAGCGGGAGATTTTTTATTTATTTAAGGAGTCAAAACATGGCAGACAAAAAGAAGCTCAGTTTTTCGTCAAAGGAGAAAAAGGGGGTCACCCTGGAGGAAATGCGTCACAGCTGCGAGCATGTTTTGACCATGGCCATGCTGCGGATCTGGGGCAATCAAGTCAAGGCGGCCATGGGGCCGGCCACAGACGAGGGGTATTATTTTGATTTTGATTCCTCTCTGAAGATCACAGAGGCAGATTTTCCCAGGATCGAGGCTGAAATGGCCAAGATCATCGCGGAGGATCTCCCTGTCGTGAGGGATGAATTATCCGTTGCTGAAGCCAAGAAGTTCTTCAGTCACAATATCTACAAGGGTAATCAGTACAAGCATGAATGGCTGGACCTGATCGAGCAGCGCGGCGAAAAGGTCAGTGTGTATCGGATGGGACCTGAAGGGAAGGACATACCGGAAGCATTCGTGGATATCTGCGCGGGTCCACATGCAGCTTCGACCGGTCAGATCGGGGCGTTCAAACTGCTCACCATGGCAGGCGCCTACTGGCACGGCGACGAAAAGAACAAGATGCTGACCCGCATCTACGGGACGGCTTTTCCGACCCCAAAAGAGCTCGATGAGTACCTGTGGCGGATAGAAGAAGCCAAAAAACGCGACCACCGCAAACTGGGGGCCGAGCTGGATCTGTTCCTCATCGACGACACCGTAGGCAAGGGGCTGCCGCTCTGGATGCCCAAAGGCGCCACGGTCCGCAGACTGCTCATGGATTTCGCCCTGGATACCTACCTCGACCGCGGATACGAGCTCGTGGCCACTCCGCATATCGGATCAAAGACACTCTGGGAGACCTCCGGGCACTGGAATTTTTACCGTGCCAGCATGTACCAGCCCTTTGGGATCGACGAGGAGCAGTATCTCCTGAAGCCCATGAACTGTCCCTTCCATCTCACTATTTATAATGCCCGCAAACACAGCTACCGTGAGCTGCCTTTCCGATGGACCGAGATGGGTACTGTTTACCGCTATGAAAAGACCGGAGAACTGGCCGGTCTCACCCGGGTGCGGGGATTTACCCAGGACGATGCGCATATCATCTGCCGACCGGAGCAGCTGAACGAAGAACTGCTCAGGATGATCAACCTCACCAAATATATCTGGGGAACTTTGGGACTTACGGACTTCGAGGTCAGCCTGTCCGTGCGGGATCCCGGGACCAAAGATAAATACATGGGTGACGAGAAGCACTGGATCATGGCGGAAAAAGCCCTGGAAGAAGCCCTGATCCACGAAAAGATCGCCTATAAGCGCTATCCCGGCGAAGCAGTGTTCTACGGACCGAAGATCGATTTTTTGTTCAAGGATTCCATCGGCCGCAAATGGCAGTGCTCCACCATCCAGATAGATTTCAATCTGCCCGATAAATTTCACATGACCTATATCGATAC
This sequence comes from Candidatus Wirthbacteria bacterium CG2_30_54_11, assembly GCA_001873755.1. Lineage (GTDB taxonomy): Bacteria > Patescibacteriota > CG2-30-54-11 > CG2-30-54-11 > CG2-30-54-11 > CG2-30-54-11. The sequence goes on from MNZT01000010.1 coordinate 12,041, forward strand.
GGACGGGACGGAAAAACAGCCGATCATGCTCCACCGAGCCCTGCTCGGTTCTATCGAGCGGTCACTGGGGATCCTGATAGAGCACTACGAGGGAGCTTTCCCGGTTTGGCTCGCTCCGGTGCAGGCCGTGCTCATCCCCATCGCTGACCGTCATACCGAGTACTGTCGCGCCATCGTCGAAAAAGCCAAGAAACTCAAATTGCGGTTCGAGATCGACGAGCGCTCCGAGCGCATGAACCAGAAGATCCGTGACGCCCAGATGCAAAAAGTTCCCTACATGCTCGTGGTGGGGGACAAGGAGATCGCAGAAAATGCAGTCGCGGTTCGCCTGCGGACAGAAGAGAATAAGGGCAAAGTGAACGCAGATGAGTTCGTGAAACTCGTCCGCCAACTCGCGGACGATCGGACTCTGGAACTCTGGAAGTAGAGCACAAATAAATGTGTCATTGACTTACGAAACACTTATCGATATACTTATCGTAAGTCGCAACGTTTATTTTCGATACATGGGGAAAAAGTATGCTGGCAGTTTCGGTGTCTTCCAAGTTCCAGGTCGTCATACCCCGGGATGTCCGGAAACAAGCCGGTATCGAGGTGGGACAAAAAATGCATATCATCCCGCATCAGGACAGGCTGGAATGCATCCCTCTCCAGGACATAAAGAAAATGCGGGGGAAGCTGTCTGGCATGGACACGGATATCGAGAGAGAGGATGACCGGGTATGAATCTGGTCGATTCATCAGGATGGCTGGAATATCTGGTCGAGGGTCCAAACGCTTCTTTTTTTGCCTCTGCGCTCGAGAATACTGACGACTTGATAGTGTCGGTGATCAATATGTACGAAGTATTCAAGAAAATAACCCGGGAACGCAGCGAAGATAGTGCCTGGCAGGTAGTTGGACTGATGAACCAGGCGTACGTCGTTCAGATCGACACGGTCCTGGCTTTGGAAGCAGCTCGACTGAGCATCGACGTTCATCTACCCATGGCAGATAGTCTGATACTCACTACAGCGCGCCGGCACCAGGCCGTGCTTTGGACCCAGGATGCCCACTTCAGCGGACTCGATGGCGTCAGGTTCATAGCCAAACAATCGAAGTAAGTATCGTCAGGAGGGTTCCGTGATTCGGCAGGAAGAATTGGAACTGGCAGAGGTCAAATTATGAGCGGGATAGCAGTTGAACTGGTATCGTGAAGATGTTAGACGGCTACGGACGACCGATCGCTGGAGTTGTGGAAATAGCTAGGATTTACTTTTCCATACCTCCACCTAAGTGCGCCCTATCTTCAAAATGCGTCGGTTCAAGCTCTGCTCTGGTTGCTGCTATAAGCCATTCCAGAATTCTGGTTGCCTCTGGTTCCTCTGAAATAGTAAAATTTGGTAGGTTACGACGTTGTGCTTGTGGTCGTTCCTGTTCAAGCCTATAGAACTCTCGATAGCATGCGACGACATTTTCTGCAAAGGAATCGTGGCCTTCTACCCGAACTTTTCCCTGCACTTTGATCGTTGGAAAGCTATGTCGAGGCACATCTGGAGCCTGCAAGGCGATTAACTGTTCGAGCAGATCACGATATTCATCACATATTGCCATCAAATACCTCGGGTACATGGAGAAATTTAGCAGTAACTAATTATCTATCTATCTATCTATCTATCTATCTATCTATCTATCTATGTCAATAAGCCCTAAGTGCAAGTATTTCATCCAGACCTACGGCTGCCAGATGAATACCGCAGACAGTGAACGGCTGTCCGGGCTTCTGGAGGGTCTTGGTTTGAGCGCAGCCGAAAGCTGGAGCGAAGCTGCTGTTGTCGTCCTGTATTCCTGCTCCGTCCGCCAGGCCGCCGAGGACAAGGTGTTCGGGTGGGGGAAGAAGATCAAGGAGTTCAATGAAGCAAATGATCAAATGATCAATGGATCAAAAGATCAAAAAGATATATCGATCTACCACAGCGCGGGTTTTCCAACCCGCGCTGATCGTGGACAGGCAGAACGACCTTTCCCTCTTTTTATCCTGACCGGCTGCATGGCCGGGTCTGCCCGCGGTGAACGGAAGCGGTTCAGTGAAAAAGAACTGAAGCACAAGGCGAGCTTCATCGACTATATCCTGGGTCCCAGTGAATGGGAGCAGTTGCTTCCGTCCATTCTGGTTCGCGAAGGGCTGGTCAGTCCGGAACGGATAGCTGCCCTCAGCTATCAGCCCAAACGGAAAGTCGGACAGACCGCATTCGTGAATATTTCCGAAGGATGCGACAATTTTTGTTCGTACTGCGTGGTGCCGTATGGACGGGGGAAAGAGATAAGTCGAAGCAAGAATGAAATATTAGCCGAGGCACGACACCTCGTGGAGCAGGGTTTCCATCACCTTACCCTGCTGGGACAGAATGTGAATTCCTGGGGGATCACTGACCCGGAGCACAAGAGGAATATCAGGATCAACAGTGATACTGCCTTACCCTTCGCTTCGCTGCTTCGAGAGATCCATGAGATCAACGGTATTGAGAGGCTTTCATTCCTCACGGCCAATCCTTTTGATTTCACTCGAGATATGGTTCAGGCGCTTGCCTTGCCGAAAGTGGACCGCTACCTGCATATGGCTGTGCAGTCCGGCAGCGACACGGTGCTCGATCGGATGAATCGCCGTCATACGATCGCTGAATACCGGAAACTGATCGCCTCCATCCGCAAGTCCGTGCCGGATATCGAGCTGGGCACTGATATCATCGTGGGGTTCCCCGGGGAGACTGAGGAGGAGTTCTCCGAGACCCTGCGGCTTATCTCCGATATCAGGTACAATGTGGTCTTCACGGCCATGTACTCGCCCCGGCCGGGCACTTCGGCGGCCACGAAGTACGCAGATGATGTGCCAAAAGCGGTTAAAAAAGAGCGGTATGCAAGGGTGCAGGATTTTTTGGCGCAGCAGCTGGGCTAGAGGCGCGTCTCCTTGACAGGGGGGGGGTAATGTTTTTAAGATACTTCTGCACACAGGTTTATTTTTCGGGAGTTATGCTGGTGATGTTGATGCGGTTGAAATGCGTGTTGATCGAGTTCCCAAACCTTGCATGTATGCCTTTGAAACCCTGTTTAATGGCTGACCGTCCGGTATCTCCGGTGGAGATGCCTTCCTGTTCTTTGCGTACAAAAACGCAGTGGACAGATGTTAGCCGGGTTGTCCCAAGGGCCGCGTAAAAACAAAACCAGGATGATTCCCCTATCAAAATATAGGGGGTGACGAATGGGAGAAGTACTTCTCACAGCTCTGCTGGTAGGCGGTGGCGCTTTTGCAGCAGGCTTTTTTGTGCAGCAATATCTGATCCGGCAGAAGACTGAAAAGGCACAGCACGATGCAGCCAATATCCTGCAGGAAGCCCAGAACAAACAGAAAGAGATCCTGCTCGAGGCCAAGGAAGAAGCACTGAAACTGAAAGATAAGTCAGAACAGGAAGCCATCCGTCTGCGCCAGGAGGCATCGGATGAGCAGAAACGGCTGCACCAGAAGGAAGAGTCACTCGACAAACGGTACGAATCGATTGAGCAGAAACTGCTTCAGGTCGAGAATACGAAGAAGCAGGCAGAAACGATCAATCTCAAGCTCGAGGAAGAGCAGAAGGAGATGACCCAGCGGCTGGAGCAGGTCGCGCACATGACTTCCGATGAGGCCAAGGAAGAGCTCCTGTCCCGCGTGGAAAAAGACATCAAGGAAGACGCGCTCAGGCTCATCCGTGAGGTCGAGACTGCGACCAAGGAAGAAGCAGACCGCAAAGCGCGTGAGATCATCGCCATAGCTCTCCAGCGGTGTGCAACAGAGCATACTGCGGAGATCACCGTGAGCTCCGTACCTCTTCCCAACGATGAAATGAAGGGTCGCATCATCGGTCGTGAAGGACGCAACATCAGAGCTCTGGAAAAAGCGACGGGAGTTGATTTCATCGTGGACGATACCCCTGAGACTATTGTCATTTCGAGCTTTGATCCGGTTCGCCGGGAAGTCGCCCGTATGGCGCTCACCACTCTGATCGCTGACGGACGCATCCACCCGGCCCGCATCGAAGAGGTAGTGGCCAAAGCAGAAAAGGATATCGAAAAGGTCATCATGGAGGCCGGGCAGGCAGCTGCCGTGGCAGCCAAGGTGCCGGGTCTGCAGACCGATGTCATCCGGTACCTGGGTATGCTTCGGTTCCGCTTCAGCTATGGACAGAATGTCCTGGACCATTCGGTCGAGGCAGCTACTCTGGCCGCACTGATCGCAGCCGAGATGGGCGCTGATGTCCAGCTCGTGCGCAAGGCTGCTCTGCTCCATGACATCGGTAAATCCATTGACCATAAGACCGAAGGCAGTCATGTGCAGATCGGGGCTGACCTGCTCAAGAAGCTTGGATTCAGCGAACGCGTCATCTACGCCGTGCAGGCCCATCATGAGGATGTCCCGCTGAAGACCCCGGAAGACTTCATCGTGCTGGTGGCTGATGCCATCTCCGGAGCGAGACCCGGCGCCCGGTACGATACGGTCGAGCGCTATGTCGAACGTCTGCAGAAACTGGAAGAGATAGTGAACAGCATGCCCGGGGTGGCCAAGTCATACGCCATCCAGGCCGGCCGTGAGATCCGCATCCTGGTCAATCCGGATGAAGTGGATGATCTGGCAGCCAAGAAACTGGCCATGGACGCCGCTAAACGGATAGAAGAGGGTCTCGAGTACCCCGGCCAGATCAAGGTGAATGTCCTCAGAGAGACGAGAGCGGTTGAATACGCCAAATAAAGAGGGCTGACGAACCGAAAACCCTTGCATTTGCTGAAAATATTGAGTATAGTACGCGCGGAATAGGCCATTTCATTCAGGTTTCGGTATTATTTATTTTATGTAGGGAGGGTAACCTCGTGAACAAGACAGAACTCATCGACTACATCGCCAGCGAAGCCAAGATCACCAAGAAAGCTGCCGGAGACGCACTCGCAGCCGTGATCAAAGGCGTGACCGTCAGCCTGAAAAAAGGCAAAAAAGTCCAGGTCACCGGTTTCGGCACCTTCGTAGTTCGTTCCCGCAAAGCCCGCACCGGTCGCAATCCCCGCACCGGCGCCACCATCAAGATCGGCGCCTCCAAGGTCCCCGCCTTCGTGGCTGGCAAGGGTTTCAAAGAAGCCGTCAAATAACTGCAGCTTCTCATCCCTAGAACTTCTAAAAGCTCCCTCCTGCTCCCTTCGACACACTCAGGGCGGCGGAGGGAGCTTTTCTTTGTCTCCGCACATGGTACAATGCGTTTGGACGGTTATTTCGAGGAATATGATATGGCACGGTCAAAGAAAAATAAGAAGCAAGCAAAGACAATGAGCACCCTGCCGGTCCCGGCAGGAAAACTGGGCGCGGGCTTTATCGTGCTTCTGGTCATCGGGATGGCGGCAGGGGCTCTGGCAGCTCCGCAACTTTTTGGCCGCCGGCAGGTCGGTTCGACCTCACAGCCCAAAGCTGACATCCTGGGGCCTGATGGCTCGGAGAGCCTGGATGCTTCATCTCTGGCGTCACCGGAGATAACGACAGGGACGCCCACACAGGTTATTGATCCACAGGCTGTCGGATTCGACTGGGACAGCGCGCCGACGCCGCTTCAGACTCCGGCGGAGGACATCGAGGCCAGGATCGAGGAGTCCAAAGTCCAGGCGTATGCCTACCTGGGCAAAGCCGGCTCGATCGAATTTATTCACGCTTCATTTTATCCTTTTTCCGAGATCGCTCCTGACCGCTATTATTCCGCCCTCGTCGATCTGACCTTCGTGGTCGATCCCGATGCCGCTGTGGTCAGTGAGATCTGTCAGGGCAAAGCGGTTTCGTCAAATTCGACCTGTCGGTCTACCCCATAGGATCTTTTATCCTTTAGACACGGGAACAGCCATGGAACAGCTTTTTTCCAACCGGATGGAAGCTCCGTTCGGGACGCTCTACCTCGCCGCGACCCCAAAAGGTATCTGCAGGATCAGCTTTTCTCCTGACGACTTTTACCCCTGGCTGTTCGACCATGTGGACGCGGTCGAGGCCGTGGAGAGGGAGTACCATCTCCTGAAACATTTGAAAGTGGAACTGCGCAAATATTTTAGTGGCCATCTTCAGCAGTTCACATCACCTCTGGATGTCAGAGGGACTGTTTTTCAAAATAAAGTCTGGCAGGCCATGCAGGCTATCCCCTACGGTAAGACTGAGACCTATGCGCAGGTCGCAGCGACCATCCGGGTCGGCAAGGGCTTTCGAGCCGTCGGTACTGCCTGCGGAGCCAATCCTCTGCCGATCGTCATCCCCTGTCACCGGGTAGTAGGTTCGCACGGCGGCTTCGGCGGCTATGCCGGCGGACTGCCGGTCAAGGAGTGGCTGCTCAGGAGAGAGGGAGTGATGCTGGTATGATCTTTGCAGGACAACCATGACCAAGTCGCATTTTAGCAGTTCTCGACTGCATCTCATCGATTTGTTGATCCGGACAGCAATATTCCTGTTCGTCTGGTATCTCGCCGGTTTTCATCGGAAGATCCTGTTCGATCTTGGAGCGGCTTCACTGGCTGGCATTCGTGTCTACCAGGTGTTGTGGTTGGCAGTGGTACTGGTCATCCTCCATGCCATGCTGCCCGTACCGGGCAAGAATATGAGCTCCGGTAAACTGTTCGCCAGCAGATACCAGCCATCCGGTCCGCATACCCCGGAGCTGGAACTCAAGATCAGGGACTATAGTCGAAAAATGGCTGTCACGGCACGGCGTTCCGTCGTCTTTTTTGCCATGCTGCTGCTCGTCCCCGGTGCTTTGTTCGTGGTCGGATCCATCGACACGGTCAGCGTGATCCTGTTCTCTTTGTTTTATCTGGTTGGCGATGCGTTCTGTGTGTCCATTTGGTGTCCGTTCCGCAACTGGCTCGCGCACAATAAATGCTGCAACACCTGTTCTATATACAGCTGGGGGCCCATCGGGGTGTTCGGTCCGCTGGTGTTCATCCCCGGGTTCTGGACGCAGTCGCTTGCATTCCTTTCTTTCCTTGCCCTCGTGCAATGGGAATACCTGCGAATCAGGCACCCTGAACGCTTCTTCGAATTGACCAATACAAATCTCCGATGCAGCAATTGTACAGGCAACCGGGGATCGTGTCTGCGTACCTAGAGGACACTTATGAAGATGCTTCGCTTCGGGCCTGGCGGTATTCCGCTCAGCACAAAGGAGCGTTCAACTTTTTCTGGAATAGAGCGTATCCGTGAACTTGGCCTCGACTGCATGGAGATAGAGTTCGTGCATGGCGTGAACCTGAAGGAGCCTGAGGCGCGGCGGATAGGAAAGCGCGCACAGGAACTGGATATCAGGCTGTCTGCCCACGGGCCGTATTATATCAATCTGGCTTCGCTGGAAAAGCAGAAAATCGGGGCTTCTCGTGCTATGCTGGTGCAGACTGCCAGAGCCTGTTCGTGGCTGGGGGCTGACCGGTTCACGTTCCACGCGGCGTTCTATCAGAAGCGTGATAAATCGCGCATCTACGAAATGGTCAAAGAGCAGATCAGAATAATGCGAAGTACGATGGATGAAGTAGGATTGAAAAACGTACGCATCGACCCGGAGCTGACCGGCAAGGCTACGCAGTTCGGCGACCTGGGAGAGCTTATTGCGTTGGCAAAGGAGATCAAGGGAGTGCAGTTTTGTATCGACTTTGCTCATGCTCAGGCGAGGTCGGCTGGGGAAGTGAACGGCTATGAAGCCTTTGCGGCCATGCTGCAGCAGATCAGGGATGGGCTAGGCCAGACTGCCCTGGACGACATGCACATCCATATGTCCGGCATCAACTTCACGGCCAAAGGCGAACGCAACCATCTCCCCCTGGCGGATGCTACTATTGACTGGCAGGGCTTGCTGCGCGCGCTGAAGGACTTCTCTGTCGGCGGATTGCTCGTCTGCGAAAGTCCGGACCTGGAGGGGGATGCGATGAGGATGAAAGAGTTTTTTACACAGCAGTAATGATCAGGTTTGTCAGATCAGCATCGTGCTTAGTAGTGCTTAGGGTTTTTTCGAAAGTACGCACAGGCTTTCCAGATGTGGCGTGCGGGGGAAAAAGTTATAGAGTTTCAGATATCGTACCTCATATTTCGCATGCAGTCGTTCAATATCCCTGGCCTGGGTCGAGACGTTGCAGGACAGGTAGAGGATGGTCGGCGGCAGGGTCGAGAGTACTTTGGAAATGACATCGGGATGCAGGCCGGCCCGGGGCGGGTCGAAGACGACCTGGGTATCTGACGTGATGAGGTCGGTCATGCGCTCAGCACTGGAGACGTGGGCAGTGCAGTTGGTGATCGAATTGATCTCGATGTTCTGGCGGGCGAAGTCGATGGCTTCGGCGTTGTTGTCCACCAGGGTGCACTTCGAACATCTGTCGCGCAAAGCTAGACCGATGGAGCCGACGCCACTGTAGTAATCGACCAACGGAAGAGAAGGGTCGAGGAACTGTTCCATGTCCGCAAGTGCCCGCTCAAAGACCGGGAGATTGATCTGGAAGAAACTCAGCAGGCCGTATTTGAGCCGGACACCCCGGACATCAGAGGTCAGGAAGTGGTCGCCGTCGGTGTAGAGCAGGCGGGTCGGGATGGCCGCGGGGCTGCGGGGATCAGAATAGTAGATATGAAATCCCTTCCACCCGTCGGTTCGCTTGGGAAATGAGGGGAACGTATACTCGCCTTTGGCGAACAAGGTGGCGATGGCGTCGCCCTGACCATTGCTGCGGATGATGAGGCTCTTGAACGAGCCGGCTCCGGCACCGATCTCTTCCAACCAGTCGAGTATCCTGCGGGCTGTCTCGTTGATGCACGGTTCGGCCAGTTCACATCCCTGGATCGGTTGCCGGTAGCGCTGGCCGCGCTCAAAGAAGGCCAGCGAGATCTGACCGGACCAGTCATCGATGAAACTGAACTCGATCTTGTTGCGGTAGCCGTACTGCCGGTCCGGGTCGCTGTATATCTCGAGCGGCTCCTTCAATTCAATTTTACCTATGGACTCTAGTACTTCAGCCGCGATCTTTGATTTCCAGACGTTCTCTTCGGCGAAGTCCATGATCTGCCAAGGACTGCAGGCGAGGAAATGAGCCTCCTTTGGTTCCTGCCTATGGGCAGAGGGTTCGATGACGGATGTGGCGATCGCCTCGATGAACTTCTTGTTATTCTTTGTGATCCTGATCTCGACGGTCTCGCCGGGCAGTGCGTTCCAGACAAAGCACGCTTTTCCATCCAGATGGGCCAGGGCCTGACCACCGAACACGAGTTTTTCTATGGTTACAGTGGGCATTGTTATTTCCTGAGGTAGAGTTTTTCATGGGCATAGTCGATGATGCCGTCATTTGGAGAGAGTAGGTCGTCGCCCAAAAGTCCGTCGATGGGATAGGCCCCGACTTTTTCCAGTGAGTCGTTCAGAGCCTGGAGGTCAATGGCCGAAATATCAACCTTCTTGAGCTCAATGGCATCTATAGTGAGCGTGTCGAGCGTATACCTGACCGTCGTCATGGAAGAACCGCCGATACCGACGAATTCTCTTTCCGCAGTGGAAGGATGGGAAGTGGCGTTGAAGCGTTCGCTTCTCGTCAGGTCAAGCGTACTCTGGGAGGCCCCCGTATCGAGGAGGAGGTAGGCATTCTGTCCATTGATCTGGACCCTGACTTCGTAATAGTTGCTTTTCCGGAGGATGGGGACCTCGATAAAGCCGAAACTGGTGAGGAATGAAAGATCTCCGTTGGTTTGCCATTCGGTCGAGGTCAGGGTGCTCAGTGTTTCTTGGCTGATGACCTGAAGTTGTTCCTTCAGAGCCCCGACATCGGACCCCAGTGAGCGGAGCGAAGAGTTGACCTGTTCCAGCTCAGGCGAACTGGTCTGGGAGAGTTCAGTCACGTCTTCCAGGAGCGTTTGCTGCTGGTGGTTGATACGCGATAGTTCCGACCAGGTGAGACCCATGAACACGATGACGAACAGCGGGGCAAACAGCGAAAGGAACTTTTTCATGCGGCATTTCTCCTTCCTTCGATTAGACTCAGGTCAGGCCTGGATACAAAGAAAGGGCAGAACTGCGTCTGTCCCTTTTATTGTTACTTCCTGTCATGTAGTTTCCAGGTACTACATCGATGGTCGGGGCGGCGAGATTTGCCCTCCTTCGCCCTTCGTCGTCTGAACTCCTCAGGGCTGCGGCGTGTCTTCGCTTCGCTGCGAAACTCACAGCCTCCCCGACATTTAGTCGGGGCGCGCTTCTGTACGGCTACCCCGTCTGGTTATTATCTGGTCGGGGCGGCGAGATTTGAACTCACGGCCTCATGCACCCCATGCATGCGCGCTACCAACTGCGCTACGCCCCGTTTCCTTCTTTCTACTTGAACTCACGACCTCCCCGATGCTTCTATCGGGGCGCGCTACCAACTGCTTGCCCACCGTAGCTTCTCAGCGAAGGAGGGCGCTACGCCCCGTTTCCTCTGTTATTGACCGCTGAGACCGTACCTTGCTTTGTTGGCTTCGTGCTCGGCATTGGTTTTCGCGTAGCGCATTATACCATCTTTATCAGCCAGAAAATAGAGGTAATCCGTAGACGTTGGCTCTACGGCGGCAATGAGCGAATCCAGCCCCGGGCTGGCAATAGGCCCCGGCGGCAGGCCGGGGTGGGTACGGGTGTTGTACGGGGAGTCGATATCCAGATCGTCGGCAGTAAGCGAGGCTTTCCAGTTCCCGATGATGTAGTGGATGGTCACGTCGGACCCCAGCGTCATACCGAGCTCGAGGCGGTTATAAAAAATGCCGGCTATCATCTGCTTCTCTTCCAGGTCGCGGCCTTCTTTTTCGACAATCGAGGCCATGGTCACGATGTCATAGAGAGACCGGCCATTTTGGAGCGGAGCGATCGTGGAGTCAAACTTATCCTGGAAGTTGTTGAGCATGATCTCGATGATGTCGTCGGCGGTGGCGGTCGTCGGTATGAGGTAGGAGTCGGGGAAGAGGTATCCCTCGAGGCTCTGACCGGCAGGTTTGAAATAGGGCGGGGCGTCGCTGAGAAACGGGAACTCATACGCTGCGGCGTAGGCTTTTTCGATGAATACGGCAGCATCTACGACACCTTTGGTCTCCAGGTAGGTGGCGATATCCTCGATGCGCCAGCCGGAGAGGGTCGTGATCCACCCTTCTTCGTTTTTCCCTGAGAGTAGACTGTCGATGGTCGTCTGCATGGAACTGGCGGGGCTTAGATGGTAGGTGCCGGCCTGCAGCGAGCCGTCCTTGCGCTGGATTTTGAGCGCCAGTCGAAAGACATTGGCGTCAGAAATTAGCCCGTTCTGCTTCAGCGCACTGGCGATGCCTTTCACACTCTGGCCGGGATAGATGGTGAAGGTGACTGTTTCGCCATTCGGATCCGGAACGGACGTAAGCGAGCGGTCGTACCAGGTCCAGGCGGCAGTGATCGCGACCCCGGCGGTTATGATGAGGACCAGGAGGCTGATGAGCACAAATTTGATGAAGCGCTGCAACGCGCCGGGTTTTTGTTCGTCTAGCGATTCGTCCATGGGGGCCTCAAGAAAACAAATAATCAAAGAAGCAAATAATCAAAGAAGCAAAGAAGCAGGAATTTCAGGAATGCTCGCTGAGGTAGGAATCGAGGATGACTTGGGCGGCGAGGCTGTTCACCTCGGACCGGTGCTTTCGCAGGTTTTTGCCGGCCTCCTTCATAGAGGTCTCGGCTGTCTGGGAGGTGTAGGTCTCGTCCCAGAGGATAACCTCTAATCCGGTTTTTGTCTCTACCGAGCGGGCAAATTCCTGCACCTTTTGGGCCTGAGGCCCGATCTCGCGGCTGAGGCTGACCGGTAGGCCGATGATGATGGTCTGCACGTTGAAATCCCGGCACAGGGAACTGACATCTTCGAGAAAAGCCTCAGGGGTGGTCTCAGAAAGCGGAGCGAGCGGGCGGGTGCTGATCTGCAGTTCATCAGAGACCGCCACCCCGATATGTCTGGTGCCCCAGTCCAGGGCCAGTATGCGGGTCATAACGTGAGTTCCGATTATTTCGATTTTCTGGTTTGAAATTCGTCCAGGGAAAGTTTGGTGATAGTGACTTTGTCTGCGGCGGAGGGGACGGAGCGAACATAAAAAGGCGTAAGCCGGACCTCGTATCCGTCCAGGTTCTGGCTGTAAAGTTCCAGTACCTGTTCGGCGGTGTTTTTGGACTTACCCAGTATCCGTTCCTTCAGCTGGGGAGACGATATGCGGACGGCAACGAGCCCTTTACCTTTGGCATTCAGATCAAGTGTTTTGGCATCCAGATCATACGACTGGACCGTGTACGAGATATCCCATTTCTGGCTGGTGAGCGGTTCGAAGTCTGCCGGGATGGAGGTGGCAAGGCTTTTGCTCACCAGGTCGGTCAGGTCGCTTTCCTTCAGGGCCAGACCCCGGGTCTGGATGGTGAGGCTGAGGGTGAAGTCGCTGACTTCGTCCCCGACTTGTGCACTTATACTTTCTGCGCTGATGCGGCTCTCGGTGGCGTCCGGCATGATGAGCGAACCTTCCGGTACCTGGGACGTCATGCTGTCACGGGATTTGTTCGTGAGGTCGGTCAGGAGTCTGGTGCGCAGGGTGTCGACATCGTTTTGGCCTAGAACGACCGCATCGTGGCTGGCGCCGCCACTAAAAGTGTCGTAGCTTTCGCCCCAGAGTTTGCTTGTAGAACAGCCTGTATTGGGGATAGTGAAATTGGATGGCTCAATATTATATTCTTCGCCGACTTCTTTGGCTTCGAGGTCAATTTTGTTTTTTACCCCTTGGTAAAGAACTTCGTCCACCATGGTCAGACCCGGTATTTTGACATCATTTACAACGATGAACATTTTTCCCTCATAACTGGTAATCTCCGTTCCAGCAGAGAGAGTGACGCCGGTAGTGTTGCAGGTGTTAAAAATTGAAATTATTCCGGTCGCCTTAGTCCCCAGCTCGGTGCGCTGTGTTGCCTTGGCGCTGAGAGAACCCTGCTCGGTGGCTTCGGCATAACTGAGCGGCATTTCTTTGGCAAAGAAGTTAACTTCCGTGAAGCGGGGTGCGGCACGGACGGTCATGTCCTGGGAGAATTCCTGGGTTTTGGGCACGAGCAGGATCTCGGCGCGCGGGAGGACCGCCCAGGCGGCATAGGCCAGCGCAACCACCGGGATGAGCGCGGCGAAAAGAATGACGATCAGGGCGCCCCGGTTATTGAGGCTGACGAACTGGTTTTTTTCCTTCGGGTCCGGTGTCTGCTGACCGGGTTCTGGCCGCATCTGCGGGCGGATCGGAGGGAGTGCGGTCGCGCCAGCGGCTTCGGGGTTCCCTGACAGATCAGGTACCGCAGCCGACGAGTCTGGCGAAACAGGTGGGTGTTCTCTTCTGGGGGTGGGCTCGGGTACCTGACGACCGAAAAGGGCGAATTCCGCGGCGGCGAGTTTGGGGTAGCAGGTCAGACTGATCTGGGAGGCGAGGGCTGAGGCTACGGGATCGGTGGTGATGAGAATCAGTTCCTTGCCGTGCAGTTCGCAGTTCCGTTTGAGCAGTTTGAGATTTACCAGGCTCTGGAGCAGGGCGGAGCGATCGGCGCCGACCAGGGCGATACGCGGATCGGGGCAGGTACGGATCTGGTCGATGACCGACGTGATCTCGTCTTTGGATTCCAGATAGACCGCATGGAGATGTGGGGTGGGTGACATGGTTACTGCTGGATTATTTTGGCGACTTTGCGAAGCAGGATATCGACGAGCTGCTCCTCGCCCATGAGGTCCATGGCGAGATTGGCCAGAGCCATGGGAGTGATGTCCTGGGAGGAGGTGAGCAGGCCGGTCGTATCGACGATGTTGGTGACGTCTGAGGGCTTGATGAAGCTGATCTGAGGAGTTCTGGAAAAAGGGAGCGTTTCCTGCCAGTTGAATTTGTCGAGAGCACCCTTGATCTCAGGCAGGACGCTGCCGCCGCCGCAGAGCAGGATCCGAAGCGGCAGATGCTCGGATTCTGCGAGTTCGTTCAGGATCAGCTCTATGCCGGAGATCCAGACCGCGGCATCCTGTTCGAGCACGCTCCTCACTAGGTCCCGGGAGGCGGCATCGATCCTGCCGTGGCTATAGTCGAGCTTCATGACCTCGGCTTTTTCGAAGCTGATGTTGAAATGCTGGGCGAGGCGTTTGGTAAAGGCGCGGCCGCCGAGGCTGAACATCTTGGTGCCGACCACGCCGCCGTTCCTCACCAGCGCGATATCCGTGGTGCCGCCGCCGACATCGATGAAGATGGCGCTGAATTCACCCGCTTCGTCGTTGCCGACCGAGACCGCGACGGCATAGGGCTCGGTCGCGATGCTGAGGAGGTCGAGGTCGAGCTCTTCGGCGATGGTCTGCAGCGCCCCGAGGTGCACCAGCGGAGCAAAGGAGTTGAAAATGCCGACGCTGACCTTACGCCCTTGAAAACCCAGAGGATTATGGATCTTGTGTCCGTCGATCTGGACATCCACAATGGCCGCGTTGACCAGTTTTACCTCTATTTCCTGATAGCCGGTCTCGAGCGCCAGCTGCTTACGCACCTGATCGCTGGCCTGCCACTGAACTTTCTGTACGATACCTTCCAGCTCTCTGGCGTCTATCTTTTCGTTCGGCTTGGGACGTTCGTATTCGACCACGGTGGTGGCGCCCTTCACCAGTTCTCCCGCGATGCCGATGATGGTCTGGTCAGGTTCTACCCCGGCCTGCTCTACGGCTTGTTCGATGGCTTCCTGACAGTTGGTCACAACCCCTTGAATGTCTGTCACCATGCCAGCCTGCATGTCCTGAAGTCTCTGGCGGAACCGTCCCACTCCGATGACCTTGCCTTTGCCGTTCTCGTTCTCGAACAGCAGCGCCTTGACCATTTCGGTGCCGACATCGAGCGCAATGCAATACTTGCCGGCAGTTTTGTCGGGTACGAGGACGCGGCGGATGGTGTCGATAAATGCCATAATGCGTTACGGGTTAACGGGTTAGCGAGTTAACGGGGGAAACTATACAAATCCCCCTCAATCCCCCTTTTTCTAAGGGGGAAGTAATCCAGGAAATTTTCCTCCCTTTAGCAAAGGGAGGTTAGGAGGGATTTTCCTGTTTCCCGGTGAGGGATTTTCCAGATGGAGTATAGAGGTTTTGGGAAAAGGTGTCTATTTAGTCATCAAAAATGAAGGTGCCATCTTATCGTATCTGTAATATACAATCATTTGTACCTAAAGTGTTGATAATTAATGTTTCCGGGTCTGATCTATACGATGGGTTTTTTAGATACCACATTAACAATTCACTAACGTACATTTTTAGTGTCATAAAGAGTTCTTCTGAGTATATTTTTATATATTTTTTACTAATTATTTTTCCACT
>MNZT01000102.1 GCA_001873755.1 Candidatus Wirthbacteria bacterium CG2_30_54_11
AAAAATGCAGGCACCAGCGGCGAGTGCCGCCAGGACAACCAGGCAGACTGCTCCGATGTACAAGAGCACAGCATGCGTGTCACTGGAAAACAGATCCTGTATACGGTCCGGAACTGCGGTGAGAGAGCCGGCGATCATGGCAATAAGAAGCACCACGATGCCAAAGATCAGGGCGACCTTGCTGCTGAATCCAAAATAGGCGTCTGAACCGCCGTCTGAACCGCTCATTCCTCCACTTGGCATCAGGTGCTTCCTTGCATGGTTTTGATCTGTACTTTGATCTCGTTCGCTTTTTCCCAGTAGCCCTTATCCGAGGCGTGTTTTAATTCACTTTTGAGCTTCTGCAGCTGATGGCGTCTAGCTCGCGGTGTCAGCAGATCACTGTCGGCAGTCGAGGTGTCTGCTGCTCCTTCGTGTTCGTTTTCTGCTTTGAGCGCATCGAGGATCTGCTGGATCTCTGCCTGATCCTTCAGCAGTCTTTCTTCGGTCATTTTTTTCAGATCTTCGGTCTTGAGCTTGCGCTCCGCCTCTTTCTTCTTTTTATCCTCTGGACTGAGCTTCGACGGAGCGGAGCCACCTCCCTGCCCTCCTCCGCCAAAACCTCCGCCGGCTTTGGGCAGGGGAGGAAGCGGTGGCAACGGGGGCAGAGGTGGCAGCTTTGGTTTTGAGGCGAGAGGTTTGGTGCCGTCCCGGGTCAAAGTGGAGTCTGGCTTTTGGGGTGGTTTGTCTGTCTGGGCAGGCGGCGTTGTCTGAGGAGGAGTTTTCAGGAGGGCTTCCCACTGTTTTTTGAAATCAGAAATATCAGTTTTGGGCAGGGGAGCAGGTGCAGGTACCTGCATAGACGGTTGGGGAGATATTCCCTGCGCTTCTGACGGCTGCTGGGTCGGAACGGGAGAGACCGGTGCCGGAGAAATTGTGGTGTCTACAGCGGCAGGCTGATTGATGGTTGCGGTCACAGGATGAGCAGGTTGAGGTTCAACAGGTTGAGAAATCTGGCTCTCTTCGGTCTGGTTGAGCGTCTGAGGCGCACCAGAACCCTGGGGCTGCTCTGCAGATGAGACAGCTGAATTCTGCGAGTTTGTATCTTCTTTGAGCGCAGTGACTTTTTCGGCCAGTTCATTGTGGAATGCAGTCACTTTTGACTGGATGAGATCTTCAAAATGCGGGATACGTTCACTGAGAAAATGCTGGATGGAACCCTGGGTCTTCAGTGAATTCAATACTTTCAGGTCGCTTTCACTCAACTTGTTCAGAAGGCTGCTCAGGATGTCATGCTGCATGGAATCCTGGATGCCGGTCATAGACTGCTTCATCTGCTCGTCGTCAAATCCGCAGGATTTGAGCAGTTGCTCAAATGTCAAAGATGTCTGATCTACGGGAGCGGTGTTCATACGGCGCAACTCAACCAGTAATCATGGATGGGCCAGCAGAAAGTGAGAGGTTTTCAGTGTTTGTCCTCAGTTTTTGACCTCATTTTATTATATACTTAAAGCAGGTCTGAGGGCAAGGAAAAGCCCCCGGGTTAAAGGCGCCGGGGGCTGTATCTGGTGCGAATTTGTGCTCTCTAGGGAGTCACGGTCAGGGGAACCGGAATTGCAGCCGGAGGCGGCTGCCCCAGAGGAACCGAAATACCCTGTTCCCGGAGAGCCATGGTGATGAGATGGAGGAGGTGCTGATATGCTCTGGGATAGAGATGTCTGAGCCGGTCAAGCATTTCCATCATCTCGGCCAGGGCTTCCTGTTTTTTGGTGAGGAGCCATTCCTGCAGTTTCATAAAGACGAATTTGATCTGTTCGAACCCGCGCTCAAAAGGAGGGATTTTTTCTCTGACGAAAAGAACCTGTTCTCTGGTGCCTCGTTCTGCCATTTCGTTCTGGGATACCTGGCTGTCAGACATGGTGCCTCTTTTTGGTAGGTGTTTGGCTGCAAATAATCAAGATAAATAATTGTTCCTTGTTTTTACCAGTACCCTAGTATACTGCAATAATATTATTTTGTCAAAGAATTAAGTTCTGATCATAATATGTCCCGGTTATCGGCCGTAAGTTAAATTAATATGGATGGCTACGGCATTTGCATCTTGCAGGACTTCTGGCCTCTGGCAGAGCCTTTATCTCTTGATCCAGACCACGAAACATACCACGCGGGAACCCTTGCTTGTAATAGGTAATTGTAGTAAAGTCAAGTTTGTTTAGTTTTCAGAACAAAGGCAGGAATGTCGGATACGATATCTGTCCATGGAGCACGTCAGCACAATCTGAAAAATATCGATGTGGTGATCCCGAAGAACAAGCTGGTCGTGATCACCGGACTTTCCGGATCGGGTAAATCCAGTCTGGCTTTTGATACGATCTATGCCGAGGGCCAGCGCCGGTATGTCGAGTCGCTTTCGTCCTATGCGAGGCAGTTCCTCGGGGTCATGGACAAGCCGGACGTGGACCGCATCGACGGACTGAGCCCCGCTATTTCTATCGACCAGAAATCCACCTCGCATAATCCCAGATCCACGGTGGGGACGGTTACGGAAATTTATGATTATCTGAGGCTGCTTTTTGCCCGGGTAGGTCATCCGCATTGTCCCGAATGTGGCCGTCCGGTCAGTCAGCAGACAGTCCAGCAGATCGTGGACAAGATCGTGAACTACCCGGTTGACCAGAAGATCCTGATCCTCGCTCCTGTCATCCTGGATAGGAAGGGATCGCATGAGCAGATATTTGATTCCGCGCACCAGAAGGGATTCGTCCGGGTCAGAGTGGACGGCGTCGTGCATGAGCTGGATGAAGCTGTTTCTCTCGACAAAAATAAAAAACATACTATCGAGATCGTCGTTGACCGGTTGAAGATAGTGGATGCCTCTACTGCTACCCGGGAAGAAACTGACAACTTTCGCCGGCGTCTGACCGATTCCGTAGAGGCCGGTCTGAAGCTGGGTGAAGGATTCCTGGTTGTTTCACGGTTGAAGGAAGCCGGTCACAAAGATGAACTATTTTCCGAGCATTTCGCCTGTGTCTACTGCGGCGTCAGCATGCCGGAGATCGCGCCTCGTCTTTTTTCCTTTAACAGCCCCTATGGTGCCTGTCCTGTCTGTACCGGTCTGGGGAGCCAGATGGTGGTGGACCCTGACCTCGTCATGCCCAACAAGTCCTTGACGCTGGAAGAGGGTGCGATCCTGCCCTGGAGCCGTACGGACAAATCCTACTCCTGGTATACCTCTCTCTTGAAGGAGGTCGGGAAGAAGAATGGTTTTTCGGCTCAGGTGCCGGTTGGAAAACTGAAGCCCCAGAATATCGAGACGATCATGCATGGGGATGGTCGTCAGTATTCGGTCAAGATGAAGACCCGCAGCGGCAGGGAATATACCTATGATGTCGTGTTCGAGGGAGTGATCCCCAATCTGGCCCGCAGACTGAAGGAGACGACTTCTGAATATGTCCGGGGCGAGATAGAGAAATTCATGACCCTGCTGCCCTGTCCGGCATGCGAGGGAAAACGGCTGAAGAAGGAAGCGCTCAGTGTGAAGATCGCGGATCGGAACATTGCTGACATTTCTGGTTTGTCGGTCACGGAGGCATTGGCGTGGTTTGAGCCTCTCAGCGAGCGGGCGACGCAGACCAACCGCGGAGCCGGGCTCACCCGGCAGGAGAGCGAGGTCGCCAGGCCGATCCTGAAGGAAGTCAGCAGTCGACTTCGGTTTTTGAACAGTGTCGGCCTCAGCTACCTCACGCTGAACCGTTCGGCCAATACACTCTCGGGCGGCGAATCGCAGCGCATCCGGCTGGCCACCCAGATCGGTTCCGGACTCAGCGGTGTACTCTATGTGCTGGATGAGCCGTCTATAGGTCTGCACCAGAGGGACAATAATCGTCTTTTAGAGACACTTAGAGAATTGAACAACCTCGGCAATACGCTTCTTGTGGTCGAGCACGACGAGGATACCATTCTGGCCGCGGATCATGTCATCGATATAGGTCCGGGTGCCGGAGTGAACGGCGGTCGTCTGGTCGCGCAGGGTACTCCGCAGGATATCATCGACAATCCCGAATCCGTTACCGGTCAGTATCTCTCAGGGAAGAAATCAGTTCCCATCCCGGGAAAACGCCGTCCGATCAATCCTCGCCGCATGATCGAGGTCATCGGAGCTAAAGAGCACAATCTCCAGAATATTGATGTCCGTTTTCCTCTGGGGCAGTTCATCTGCGTCACTGGTGTGTCCGGTTCCGGCAAGAGTACGCTGGTGCAGGAGATACTTTTTAAGGCTTTGTCCCAGACCCTCAATCACGCAAAAGACAAACCGGGCAGGCATGACAGGATCGAGGGTATGCATCTCATCGACAAAGTGATCGATATCGATCAGTCACCGATCGGCCGGACGCCGCGGAGCAACCCATCGACCTACACCGGTGCTTTTACCTACATCCGTGATCTCTATACTCAGCTGCCGGAGGCCCGGGTGCGTGGATACAAGGCCGGCAGATTCAGCTTCAACGTAAAAGGCGGGCGTTGCGAAGCCTGCCGGGGAGACGGCATCATCAAGATCGAGATGCATTTTTTGCCGGACGTGTATGTCACCTGTGAGGCCTGCGGAGGCAAACGGTACAACCGGGAGACGCTGGAGATCCTCTACAAAGGCCACAGCATCGCCGAAGCGCTCGATATGACCGTCGACCAGGCTTATGATTTTTTTACCAATATTCCTGCCATCCGGCAGAAATTGAAAATACTGAAGGACGTCGGACTCGGATACGTGACACTGGGGCAGTCAGCCACGACGCTTTCGGGCGGCGAGGCCCAGCGTATCAAGCTGTCCAAGGAGCTCAGCAAGCGTTCGACCGGCAGGACCGTCTATCTCCTCGATGAGCCGACGACCGGGCTGCATTTCGCTGATGTCGAAAAGCTCCTCCATGTCCTGGGCCGCCTGGCAGACAAGGGAAATACCGTAGTGGTCATCGAGCACAATCTCGATGTGATCAAAACTGCCGACTTCCTCATTGATCTGGGCCCGGATGGCGGAGATCAGGGGGGGCAGGTGGTGGCTATGGGTACGCCGGAGCAGATCGCGGCCACGGCTGCCTCTCACACCGGTCAGTTCCTCAAACGGGTGCTGGCAGCCGGTAACCGTACTTAGATGCTTTCGGCGGTGCTGTCATAGGTCGCATAGGTAAGCGAGCGGACGGTTTTATGGAGCCAGACTTTCCATTCCGGCTCGATTACGGCCGCGCTCTTGCCAAAGGCTTTGACGAATGCCGTATTTGAATCACTGCCTTCATTCAGGGCTGCGAAGTAGGGCAGCAGGAAATCAGGGCCGACCGTCTGTTCCAGATAGACGAATACCGAGTAGCCTTCGGCATAGATCAGGGTGATGTCTTCATCCGGCCGGTCCCAGACCGTCTCTCCCTGCATGTCGGCAAAGGACAGGAGATGGTCTCGTTCGGTCGCCTCGGTCAAGGCCTGGTATGAGTTCTCATCGAATCCAGAAGCGACAAAATCGGCCAATCCTTCCACGAACCACAGGTCTCTGTTCACCGGCATGATGCCGAAATCAGAAAAGAGGGTGTCAGACAGTGCAGCGTCGTGCAGCTGGTGCGTGTATTCATGGCTGATGATCATGGAGGAGAATTCTTCCTCGATCGGGAGCGTGAGGTCGTAGCTCTCGATATCGCCCTGGGTCCAGGCAGTAGGAGCTACGGCAATCGTATCGCCATAGTAGACTGCCAGCGCGTCATAGATCGAGAGCCCGGTTACATCATAGAATTCGAATTCATCGGTCGTCAGGATGAATCGGGTCTTTGCAGAGGGAAATGTTGTCCCCAGCTGACTTCTCACTTTTTCCATCAGAGGCCCGATGACCGCCTGAGTATAGAGAGCCTGCCTCTGGACCGGGGGGCGGTAGAGAATAGACGCATGTTTGGTCTCTAATTCCAGCCATCGGGTCTCGTCCAGCTCTATGGTGACTGGGGTGCTGGCTTGCACGCTGCCGGTCGCGGCGGTCAGCGTCCCGCTGCCGGGGATGAGCGCCCGAAACGTGCCATCCTGGCTGATCCGGCCGATCGTCCGGTCAGAGGTGAAGGTCCAGTTGACCGGAGAGGGCAGTATCTGTCGGCCGGCATCATCGAAGCTCAGGACGTAGAAGCGGGCGGTGTTCTGTTCGAGGATATGGATATTGGTCGGGATGATCTCGAGACTGGCGACCCGGTTCGGTTCCCATGCTCCATGCCATTTCCACCAGAAAGCGAATGAGGTGAGGATCATGGCCATCAGCACCGACAGGGCCAGAAGTGCTCTCCGTCGGTTGGAGGCCCGGGTCAGGTACTGCTGCATCCTGGAGATCAGGGTGAACAGGAGCAGGATACAGAGCCCGAGCACAGCCAGGACCAGCGCCGCCGGCAGCAGAGGCCGGTTCGAAATACCGGAGACGAACGCCATGCCCAGACTCAGTTCAGCGAAGACAGCTGCGACGAGCATCCTGCGGGTGAGGGAAAGCTTTTCCAGATTGATCTGTGTCCCTGTATTCAGCAGGTGATAGACCGTTCCTGGGAGGAACAGCACAGTCCTTAGAATTTTTCGGAAAAGAACTGACATGCCACCGCTAAAGCGCTGCAAAGGTGATCTGGAAGCCGGGGTGATCGAGAAGTCTCTGAAGCTGATCTCCTGCAGCCGCTCGGCGTCAAAAGAGCTGCGCAGCGTATTGCCGCAGTAGATGATGATCATGGCTGCCGCCAGGATGAGCAGAGCGGCTCCGGCGGTCGCAACGACCAGGGTCCAGAGAGGGATCGACAGGGTCAGAGTTTCAGATATCGTGAGATTGATCAGCTCCTGAGCAGAACGGGTCGTGAGGGTATACAGGGATCCCAGGCAGACAGCGGCAGCAGTCAGGGCAGGAAGAATGAATATCAGCCGGTTCAGCCGTCTGGGACGAAGCGGTGATCCCAGCGCATCGGTGGTGAGGATATGGCTGTCCAGACTGATCCTGTGGGCAAAACTGTGAGTAGAAATCACGGCTTCGCTCCAGGTCATCAGCAGGGCCAGCAGCCAGAGTACGGTGCAGATCCCGAGCAGGTCGCTGGAATACCGGAACAGAAGGAATATCAGTCCGTCCACACAGCTGAGCAGTACGGATCCCAGCATGAGAGCAATGCCGTA
>MNZT01000007.1 GCA_001873755.1 Candidatus Wirthbacteria bacterium CG2_30_54_11
CCCACCGTATCCGCACCCGGACCCCATAGCACCGCGACCAGAAGCCCCAACCCCACAGCTGGAACTGCCAAAATAGCCATTACTCGATTCATAGAAGATCTCAAGGTTCTACAGCGACAGTTTGAACTTCACTGTAGGCATAGGCCGAAGGAATATCCTCGCTGAAAAGAGCTGCCGGCCGGGCGGAGAACTCGCCGGTGAACGAAGCTCTGACCAGGACTCGCAGGACCTGTGGATAGCAGTATTCCGGATTGCCCTCTGTGTCGTAACTGTTGGCAGAGGACGAAGTATTTGATGAGTATGATGAATAATATGGAGAATATGATGAGCAGTAGTGTGGGATGGAATGACCGAAATTCGCTTCCACCCGGTCAAGACCGTTTTGGGTCCAGCCCCAGATCCTGCGCTCATCAGGAACTCCTGCGTAGACTTGGGCGCGCGCCTGACGGTCGCCCTGCGTCGTCGTGCCGAACGAATTGTCGATGAGCTCGAATCCGGCAGGCAGATACCCCTGCAATTCATACGAGGCTCGGCTGTATTCACTCTCGTCCAGCGCTGTCCCGTCGTACCTGAACTCCATGGCCACGAGATCGCCGCGCCGGAAAGTCGTCTGCTCCTGCCCGTCCAGGGTCAAGAACGACCGAGCGAGGGAAATACGGGAACTCTCAGGAATAGTGCTGGTCCAGGTGGTCAGACTGCCGGTCAGATACACGGGTCCGCTCCCGCTGCTCACGACCGAAAGGGTATTTTCGCCAGCGGTCAGCTGGTCTGCCTTGATCGTCGCCTGGCTCTGCCCCTCTACCCAGCGGCCTTTTTCTACCTTGCCGGCCAGGATATCGAAACCGTTCAGGCGGACCGTCACCTCATAGGATGCACTGAGATCGTCATGTACCAGCGCATAGGAGAGTAGTCCTCTGAGCGACTGGCTCTGATCGAAGACCTGGTACCAGGAAAAGGACCGGCGGGACTGATCAAGCCAGCGCGCCATACGCTCGGACAGCTCTGGTTCCATGTCGAATATAGAATAAGCGTGCAGGACCAGACTGGTCTGTGAAACCCTGGTCTGGGGATGCTGATAACTCTGAGAGCTGTCAGCGAAGTAGGACAGCTGGTCCTCTGACTGCGCACGGACTGGAATCCCGGTCAGCAGAGCTCTGCCCCGCTCCTCATCGCCGAGCTCGCGCAGTGCGAGGGCCAGATAACTGACCGATCCGGACTGTATGTCAGCAGCTGACTCAGACAGTGCCTGGGTCGCGATGAGATCGCCCTTGCCGCCAACCGCCAGGGCATAGAGCATGAACGCTTTGTCATCGAGGCTCACGGTCTCATCCTCCAGCTTCCCGGAAATGACATTGGTACAGTCCTCGAGGGTCCCGGCACGCTCTGTCAGATCCCCATCCATCCCGCCTGCCAAGCCCAGGGCCAGGCAGGCCTGTGCGTTCAAACCGGCATCGACCGCATCGTAGTCGAAATAGCCCCATCCCTGCCCGTAGTGGTAGAGACCGGTCAATGAAGTGACTTCGCTCTCGATGGCGTCATAGATGTCTTCACGGCTTTGGTACGGCGTCAGTGCGTCATAGTTTTCATAGAACATGAGATTCGTAAACAGTTGTTCGGTGAGCTCCGGTGTAGAATTGTACCGGCTGCCGTAGACGTCCGCATAGGCGTAGCGGAGGGAAGTGGCAAGCGTCGGCTCGACCGAAAGGGCCAACTGGTCCCTCACGTCGCTGCCGGTGCGCAGGAAGGTAGCCTCCTCCCCGTTTGTCAGCGAATAACCAAGCGGCGCTCTGGTCTCGACGGTCGTGTTCTCGACCGGGGTCCGCGAAATGACCTCATCAACCGCTGACCCGTCTTCTGTGATCGCCTTCAGGTGGAACACTGCCTCCCGGATATCCTGCACTTTCAACCTGAACGTCACGGTGAGCTGTCCACCGTCGGGAATATCAACCGTTTGAACGGCATCGCCTTCCACCGCGAACCCTTCGCCCTCCAGAGATACATTGAACCGCTGATCGGCACCGGTGTAATTGTGCACGATGGAAGTGAAGTCGAGGGTATCCCCGGCAATGAGGAAGTTGGGGATGCTTGGCCGGACGATCACCTTCTTCTGCACGACTAGTTCTGCGGTACCGTCCCCGACCTCGGTGTCCTGAGTGACCGCTTTGACCCGTACCACCCAGGTGGTCAGATTATCCGGCAGGGTAACGGTCACCTGCCCGGTACCGTCAGCATCCGTGAAAACATGCGCCTCAAAGGCTGCACTGTCCTTGAACACCTGTCGGACCGAAGCCTCGCCTTTTTCGTTGTGCACGAGAATGCCGGAACCCACGAGGTAAGTATGTGGCTGGCCGGAAAGTTCAAGATTATAGACCGTCTCACCCCGGCCCAGCTGATCAATAGAAATGATATCCACGGTCTGTGCTGCCCCGTTGTTGACCCGGAGCATACGGTCGCCCGCAGCAAGCTCACCAGCCGGTTTCCAGGCCCGGGCAGACTCGCTCCAGACCATGTGGTTGGTGGTCACCTCCAGAGTACTGCCGTCAGAAAAGGTGATTTCCACCAGCGGATCGAGCACATAGTCAGGATGTACGAGCAATTTCACCACTTGATTGGTGACCGCTGCCCCGGTAGCAGGATCGTATGAGATGACCTCGTCTCCGCTGCCCAGGGTTTCGATAGCTTGCAGTCCGGTCGGGGTCGATACCTCGGTCCCGGCCCGGAAGCAGCCGCCGCCTTCAGCTCCTGAGGCCAGCCCGTATTTATCTTCAGCCGAGGACCGGCTCTCAACGAAGTAATTCCTGACCCTGTACAATGTATCGTACCAGGTCGAGGCATTCTCCTCCTGTACCTGAAGCAAGGCCTTGTCGATCAGATACACCACGGCTTCGGAAGCAGTACCCTGACCGGCGCTATCCCGGACGTTCAGGGAAACCGTCACCTCGTCTCCGGGCAGATAGGTCTTGTCTTCTACGGCTACGTCCACCTCTAGCTTCTTGTACGAGGTATCAACGAGGACGCTGAGGTCGCTCGAACTGAACGAACCATTGCTCGGCGTGACCGCATGGACCAGAAAATTAGGGATCATATCCTCGGTCACCGGTACCTCTATCTCGGCCGTGCCGTCGACCAGATCGACGACCTGCTCTGAGACGAACGAACCCTTGGTCACGGTCACCAGGGCTGACCCGTCCGGACGCGGACTGGTAATTGTTACTTTGGCGGTATCGCCGATCTGATACGTCTCCTGATCAGCGGTCACTCGTAGACCGCTGGAAGAATAATCCCACCAGCCGGCATCATCGCCATCGGAGACCCAGACCGACCATTCATTCTGACCGGAAGAATTCCATGATCTCGGCAAGGCAGGGATGGTCCGGCCCGCATCATCCTGTCCGGTTAGGACAAAGGAATACTGACCGGGCAGAATAGGAGTAAAGGCATACCTGCCCCTCCCGTTGCCATCGGTCCCGACTGAGACGGAAGACTGTATCGTATCGTTATGTCTCGTATACACATTTTCCGTCCAGAAGATCTGGGTCTTGGTAGCCGGATCATAGGAACTATGTTCGACCTGGCCGGTGACCTCGTACCAGGTGCGGTAGATGCTGAGCGAGAAGTCCGCGGACGAGGCAGCAGGCACCTGGGTCAATGAATCATAAAGCCGGAGGTCCAGACCGACCTCGTCACCGACGCGATGGCCATACTTTTCGGTATCCCGATAGAGAAACGTATCCGCATGATGAACCATGACATTCTGATATTCGACGTTCTGGACCTGGAGGTCATCGGTATAGGAGACCTCGACCGTATAGCGCCGACTGAACTCTTCCGTCCCGTGTTCATAATTATTCATCGGGCTCGACAGCGGAGTATTCGAAAGTTCTGTGGGTATCTCAAATCTGAACTCGCCGTTCTCATCCGAAGTACCCTGACCCGAGATCACATTCGTCCCGCCGTAGTAGTACATATTGTTCGCCCAGGGCCAGGGAGTCTCCGCCGGATCCTGTTCGAAGAACTCGTTGCTAAAAACCCGGTAGGTGAAATCACGGTTCGCGATCGGCTGACCGAAAAAATACTGCAGACTGGCTGTAGCTTCAACCGGGGTACCTGCCACGACCTCCTCCGCATCGACAGTGAGCTTCAGCTCGTAATCAGGCTTACGGTAGTAGGCGATCTCAAAATCCTGGCTGCCGATGGATATGTCTGTTCCGTCTTTTTGAACCGCAACCCTGAGGCTGCCGTACCCGATCTCCTCAGAAAGGACAAAACTGCCCGAAACACTGCCATAATCGTTATCGATAGTTTTGGTCTCGGTATAATTGCCGGCACCGTTGTAGGAACTCACGGTCACCACGGTCCCGCGGGGAGGGACTGAATATACCCCGTCGTTGTCGTTGCGGATCACCGCTTTGTAAAAGACTTCGTCCCCGGGCTTGTAGAGCGGCCGGTCGAGCGCGAACACGACGTTGTAGTCCTTGTTCTGGCGCTGCCAGTCACCGTACCATCCATACATACCATAGCCATACCTCCAGCTATAGTAGTCAGAAAAAAAGATCGCAGCATTCCCGGATACGATCGCGCCCAGATCCCCAGGAGCCTCTGTCTTCAGGATGCCGTCCTCACCGGCTGTGTTCTTTGACAGTTCAGACAATCCGTTCTTCAACTGGTATATACCGATCTCCTGGCCACCGGAAGCTTTCCGGCTCGGACTGTCCGCCAGCCAAATGACGAGCGAACCGTTCTGGTCTTTCTGATAGCTGATGGCGGTATCGCTGATCAGCAGATAGACGAAACGGGGAATATCGGACAATGGAGAGGTCATCCGGATGTAGTACACGCCTTCTGAAAGTTCCGGCAGATCGAGCTGCAGACTGTTCTGCTGAGGGTAGTAGTGACCCGAAGAGTTACTCGTACGCGCCTGTGCGCTGACGCTCTGATCCCACTCGGACTCCAGTATAAGCCGATCGTCTGCAGGAGATATGGGCCGCCTGATCGAATCTTCGGCCCAGACCTGAGAGAGGAGCACGCTCTCCATGTCGGTCCGGTAAACCGCGAAATGGAATGTAGTTTCTTCTGAAACATTGGCATACGACACGTCCATGGTCTGGGCAGCGGCGGCAGTGTCGTCAGGATGTGCGACCCAGGTATAGACGCCTGCGGTCGTCAACCCGAAATCGTACCAGGGGTCAGTATTGCCGGACACATACCGGTTCGACTGGACCTGGAACTCCCAGGCTTTGTCCTCGCTGATCGCCTGACCCTGCCCATTACCAAAACCTGCACGCACCGCGACCCGATAAATCGTCTCTGGCGTAAAAGGTTGTTCCGGCAAAAAGACTACCTTATTGTCCATAGTCTCAAAGCTGCCTGATACCTCGGGATCGATGGAAAATAATCCGGCAAACGCCTGAGCGTCGAGATCGCGGTAATTGAACTCCACTTCGATGGTCGTTTCCTTTGGCGCCGAGGTCGAAAGGTCCATCGGCGTCACCCCGGTGATGGCAAAGGTCGGAATGGTCTGAAAAGCCCACTTGAGAGCACGGCCGTACTCCTTACCATCTGCGGTCCTGGCACCTTCTTCTATGGTCACCTTATAAACCTCGCCAGGGTGCAGAGGGACAGAAGGGACGAAGTCAGCCCGCGTGTTCCCCTCCGACCAGCTGAACGAGCCCGGGAGTGCCGGTTCGATCGCCAGTGACTTTTCGACCGAAGCAGTATCGAGAGCCTCTTTGCATACGATGGAGAACGAACCGTCCAGACCGACACCCTCAGCGGTATCTCCCTGCTTTTCCAAAATAATATCTGCATCGGCATAAACCGGTTTCTTCTGGAACGTATTGACGATACTCTGAATGATACTGTTCTGGTCCCATTTCCAACCATGGAGGACCGCCGCACTGCCGACCAGCACCACGACCACACCCAGCGCCGATGCGGCGTAGGCCCACCTGGGCCAGGGGAAACGGAAAAAATCCTTCATCCCGCGTGCAATCCGGCCTGCCCGGCGATGCCGCTCAGGAGAGAGACTCTTTCCGGTCTTCTGTTCCACCTCTGATCGAAGCCGGGTATTGAGCTCCTGCTTGAACTCAGAACGCAAGGGGATATCCTGATGAAAAACCTCCCGCACATCATCGGCAAGCGGTTGAAGTTCCGGTGTGTTTTCGGGCTCCTGGTTTTCGGAAGTAGTCTCAACCTTTTTCACTTTCTTGGCCATATCGTATACTCCTTGAGATCAAAACCTGTCATTTAACAAAAGCTGCATGGGTCGCGGCAATCTCCGGCGTTTTCAGCAGCACTTCCTGTCGGAGCCGCTCCAGACAGCGTTTGACCTGCATTTTGCAAGCCGCTTCCGTAGACTCTGTCCTCTGAGCGATCATGTCGTAGGTGAACTCCTCGAAAAACCGGAGGATGAGCACATACTTGCAGCTGGCCGCCAGATCCTTGAGCAGTTCCCTGACCACCAGTTTCCGCTCTGTGGCATTAAGCATGTCCCATCCGACGGTCGTCTGCGACTGGGAAAGCTCGGGCATTTCATCAAGCGAGATAGTATGCTTCCGATTCCGGTAATGGTTTTTCACCAGATTGCCGGCCATGGTATAGAGCCACGCTCCAAAAGGAACCTCTTTCCAGACAAAGCCGGGGAATGCTTCCAGCGCCCGCAGGAAAGTCTGGCTCGTCAGATCCTCAGCTTCGGCGGAATCGAGTGTATGGAGGTAGCAGTATTTGTAGATCCGGGCAAAATAGATCTCGTAGAGGGTTTGAAAATGCCGCAGGTCCTTTTGTGCGTCCGCCACAAGTTGCTGCTCGTCCTGAAGCGAAATCCGCTGATACGAAGGATGCGACGAATTATGCATGGGCTCCTTTCAAAAACGTAACTTCACTCAATACAACACCCGGATTCCGCAAAAAATAACATTTTCTAATCTCAAGAATGGAAAATAGCGTGCACCTGCTGCGCGGTAGCGCTCCAGGTGTACTTCGCCGCCTGCTTTGCCCCCCGGACCCGCATGGACTCCAATTCGCGTTCGTTGAAGAGGAGGCTCGACATCGTATCTGTGATGGAAGAGCTGTTCTGAGGGTCGAAATACGCGGCAGCCTCTCCACCCACATCAGG
>MNZT01000074.1 GCA_001873755.1 Candidatus Wirthbacteria bacterium CG2_30_54_11
CTCGCCGGCTGCCAAAGATCCGACGCCGTCTGCCGATCATGTCCACGACGAACCTGTGGCACCTCAAAGCGAAAAGCCTGTTGTTCCTGCCCCGGTGGTAGCCCCTCCCGCCCCGGCTCCCGAGACACCGGCCAAAGACGATGAGATCCCTTTTTAATTTGTTATTTGATCCTAGGAGTATACGTTATGTCAGGGAAGCCAGATGAAATTGTCGGTGAAGGTGGCCAGGGACGTCAGGGGAATTTCGGATATATGATCCGTCCGACCCTGGGGTTCAGCCGCCGCTCATGCAAGTTCTGCGAGGAAAAGACCAGAGACATCGACTACAAGGATGTCGCGACGCTCAAGCGGTACACGACCGAGGTGGGCAAAATCGTCGGCCGCAAGAAGTCAGGTCTCTGTGCCAAGCATCAGCGGGCCGTCACGGCCGCGATCAAACGCTCCCGTTTCATGGCGCTCATGCCCTATACGGTCAAGGTCGAATATTAGTCGCACCTCGTTTGCAGCAACATCTTCCCTGAGACCGTTCCTGGTTCTTGGGGATTTTTGTTAGGGAGTATCTATGGATCATAATGGTCGTCTGAACAGGCTTCAGGAAATGATGAGAGATGAGCAGATCCCTCTGTTCCTCGTCACGGCGCCGGAGAACTGTGCTTATCTGACCGGCATCTGCGGACACGAGCCGTTGGACATTTCCCTGGTCATACGTCAGGAAAAGGCGGTGGCGATCTGCTCGCCTCTGTACCTGGAGGCCATGAGTTCTTCTTCTTTTGACTGCCTGCCCTGGGCAGGCAGTTTCAGAGAGACCTTTGGAAAAGAGATAGAAACACAGGGAAGCAGAAAGATAGCGGTTGAAGGTCACCGGCTCACCTGGGCTCTGTACAGGATGCTCGTTTCGCAGCTCCCGGGGGGAGAGATCACTGATGCCGGGAAGCTGGTTGAAAAGCTGCGGCTCCTCAAGGATGAGGATGAGATCGCCTTGATCTCGGAAGCATGTGCGATCACTGACCGGTCACTTACGGCTGTATTGCCCTCCATACGGGAGGGTATGACAGAACGGTCGGTTGCCTGGATGATCGAGCAGAGCATGCGGGACCAGGGGGCTGAGAATGTTTCGTTCCGCCCTCTGATCGTGGCGGCCGGAAGTGCGAGCAGTGAACCGCATCACGAACCGGGAGATCGTACGATAGTCAGTGGAGATCTGATCCAGTTCGACATCGGAGCCAGGTACCGGGGCTACGGGGCAGACCTCAGCCGGGTTGCTGTCCTGGGGCCGCCTTCGGTAGAACAAACTCATCTTTTCGATCTGGTACTTCAGGTTCAGGCGCACGGTATCGCATCGGTTAGAGCCGGGGCAGACGGTGCCCTGATCGACGCGGAATGCAAAAAAATGGTAGAAGCAGCTGGCTTACCAGCCTATCCGCACGGACTGGGGCATGGGATCGGACTCGCTCCCAGCGTACATGAAGATCCTTTTTTGTCATCCAGAGCGTCGGCACCTGTGTTTCTGCAAAGCGGCATGGTGGTGACCGTTGAACCGGGAGTATACTTGAGAGGGAATTTCGGCGTGAGGATCGAAGATGTGGTCCTGGTGCAGGACAGCGAAGCCAGGCTGCTCAGCCAGGCTGACAAGAGTCTGATTGTGCTCTAAAAAAGGTAGTGATATGTACAATCCTGTCCTGTTTGCAGCCGTCCTCAGTATCGCAGTAGCGCAGATCGGAAAAGTCCTCTTCCTACGGTTCAAACGCAGCAAGTGGGATATATCCCTGCTCTGGAGCGCCAGCGGTATGCCGAGCAGTCATGCGGCTGCGGTCAGTTCAGCGACCATGATGACGGGCCTGACCGAGGGTTTTTCGTCGCCTCTCTTTGCTCTGGCCAGTATTTTTTCACTTCTTGTCATCTATGACGCCATGGGTGTGCGGCGGGCGGTCGGCGACCAGGCCGAACTTTTGAACTATCTGATGGAGCTCCGCGAGCATACCGGCAAGCATTCGCTAGTGGAGAGGGTAGGGCATACTCCTCTTCAGGTCATAGCCGGCATTGTTCTTGGTTGCCTGATAGCGTTGGCTCTCTTCTATGTCTAAAAAACGACTTGATTTACTTGTCGTCGAGCGTGGACTGTGCGAAACGCGGTCTAAAGCGCAGGCGCTCATCCTCGCAGGGGAAGTAGCGGTTGACGGCCGTGCGGTGACCAAAGCAGGCGCGTTGACCAGGGAAGAGGCCGAAATCACCCTTCGACTTCATGGAAAGAAATATGTCGGCCGCGGCGGTCTCAAACTTGAGCACGCCCTCGATGTGTTCGCTATTGATCCTTCCGGCTTCGTGGTCGCTGATGCCGGCGCTTCGACCGGCGGGTTCACTGACTGCCTGCTTCAGCGGGGCGCGGTCAAGGTCTATGCTATCGATGTGGGTTATGGACAGTTGGATTATCGTCTGCGCCAGGACTCGCGGGTGATCAATATGGAGCGGGTCAATATCCGGGAGCTGGCGGCTCTTCCCGAGTCGGTTGATCTCGTGGTCATGGATGTTTGCTTCATCTCGGTCAGGCTGCTCCTGCCGGTGGTGAGGAAGTGGTTGAACCCTCCTACGCCGGGGCGGTTACGGAGGGCAAGCCCAAGTATTGACAGGACAATACAAATCCCTCTTAGTCCCCCTTTTTCTAAGGGGGAGATAATAGTGCTGTTCAAGCCGCAGTTCGAGGTGGGGAAGGAGATCGCCAATCGGTTCAGGGGAGTGATAGCAGACGAACAGATACGGCTCAATGCGTTGGAAGCTTTTCGTATGTGGCTTCGCGAGCATGAGTTCGAGATCCTGGCCGAGTGTGAGTCTCCGATCCAGGGGGACAAGGGGAATCACGAATATCTGCTGCATATTATTTCGGTAATCTAGGGTCTCACTTCCGGAGGGAGTTCTGCAGGGGGTGTAGGAGTTTCAAGGGAGGTGAGCGATTCGAGTCCGGAACCAGGTGGGAAACAGGCGTCGGCAGGGTCACTGGAGCCGCAACTGCAGCTTCCGTTGGGATTGCAGTTGCAATCGACAAAACCGGTTTTCAGTTTGTACTGGTCAGGATGATCGTCCACTCGCGCTTTACCTATGCAGGTCGAGGGTTGTTTATTGATGGGTTCGGTTCCATAGGTATCAGCTATGGGATTTTCCGTAATCATCTGGATAGAGCAGCTTTCATGGGCTTCGCTTTCGATCTGGAAGTTGAAGTCTATGGGGTAACGTTCTGCTTCCAGTGGACCGGCGCTGGAAACGAAGGGTCCGGTTTCTTTGTTGGGTAGCATTTGCCGATGAGAGGCATAGTACAGATCAGGGTCTCCCATGGTGATGGAGAGCAGGGCTTTGTTGTCGCCGGTTCTACGAACTATCTTCCAGTAGAGCTGGGGATTTTCGTCGGGGGAAGCGTCTTTGGCGGTACTGGGGTTTTTGTAGGTGTAGGGTTTATACACATAGCCTATACCGTCAGCAGCAGTCCCGCCCTCTGACGTCCAGGCTTCGCGGGTGACGTTGAGTGCATATACCTCGAATTCGTTGATGATCGGGTTACCTGGGTCATCAGGATTTGGTCTTTCGCAGGTGGCTCTACCGATCGGGAAGTTGTCGATATCGGCCAGTACATTGGCCGGGAGCTGGTCACCCGATTCGCAGACCTTCGGGAACAGAAAGTTATTGTACATCGTGGGCACGAGAGGATGTTTGTCATTTCCGATGGTGACCTGGGGGGTTTCATTTGGACCCCAGGGCCAGGGGATCATCTGGGTATCCGGAGGATCGTACCCTCCACCGGCCGCCCGCCAGACCTCATAGTGCAGCATGGGACGTTTGGAATTCAGTTTATACACCGGTCCGGCTTTGTAGTATCCGCTATTTCCGAGCGTACCGATCTGATCGAAGTTGGTCAGGGTAGTGTCCCGGGCGGTCTGTATGGAGATTTCCGGAGTAATGGATGTTTTGGGGATGAATTGATCGACGGATCCATCCGTGAGATAGGCCTGGACCACTTCGTAATTAGTGGTATGAACTACCGCGATGTCCACATATATCGAGACACCGCATTTCCCTTCGCCACACCAGGGAGCCTGGTCGCCATAGTCGCGATAATACCCATCTGTATTATTGGGCCCTGGTTCTCCCAGTCGTTTGTTCCGGAACATGGTATTGTCCATGCCATCCGTGATCATACGATAGGCCGGGACGATGGGACGGTTTTTGTTATTCTGGGTGACGCAGTAGTAGGACATGCAATAAGGTTGGCCGGGATCACTCCCATCTGGGAGAAATTTGTTGCATCCTTGAAACTCGCCAGTAGGATCACCGTATTTCGTTCCGCCTGAGGCAGCACAGGGATCGCACTCCAAAAAATCGCCAGTACCGGGGATCGAGTTACCGTATGCATCCAGGTCTTCGGTACGCTCGTCATATTCCATTTTGCACGTCGACTCACCTACCCAGGAGGCTCCTCCAAGCGTGTAATTGTAAAGTTGGGCCGTGATACAATCCATCAGGCATTCATCGTCGGTGAATCGAGCAGGGAATTTGCAGGCATTTTTGTCCCAGGTGTGCGCGGGGGTTCCCTGATTATCGTAATAACCTCCGGCGACACCTACGGGGGGGGTGAAACGACGATCGATCGAACATTCATTCATGTCATAATAGAGGTCGACGGCATTGACTGAGGTCCATTTGCTGTTGCGGGTGCGGACGAAATTGCCATAGCCATGGCAGTTGGAGCTGCCGTTTGGACAGACGGCCGGTATATCAGGATCGGAGCCGAGCATCTCCACGACGGTTCCGACCAGAGTCGAATAGACCGGGACGAAGTTCAGGGGCGCATTGATCACGCTGATGTCGGTCCCGTAGGACTGGTCGCAGGAGTCACCAAAGCAGCCCCAGGTGTGATCGTTCCGGTCGAGTACGATCTGCCTGGTAGTGTTGCCGGCATAGCTCTCCGGCAGACCCCAGCCATAGGTCAGTCCCCCGGTGGGTTCCCCCCCGATGACGTACGAATCAGGCTGGGCGAACTGGAAGATATTGTTTTTTTTGGTGTTGTACCATTTGACCAGGTAGTAGGGCTCTGTATTGCCGTCAAGATATTCATGCGGACGGGGAAAGCTTTCGGGGTAGGTCCAGTCACCCTGCGTGATGATATGCAGGGGATCGTCCGGATCAGCGCAGCAGGTATTGTAGTAGTTCATGGGGATAGGCAGATTGCGCTCGTCCGCATCCCGCACCGCATTGATGCTGTTGTCTGGGGTAGTGGTATCAGGTATAGCGGGATCGGAGGTGGAGGTGTCCGGAGTGCCGTTACCGCTAAGCGAAAGTACGAGCGGAATGATGCCGGCCATCGCCACCCCGGCGAGTACGATCAAAATGATGAAATACTGGATACGTCGGTTCATGCGTTCCTGATCTCGTAGTGGTGGGGGCTATTGCTCTGCAGATCGGATGCGAAGGGTGCGGGGCAGGCTAATTAATTACTTTGCATTCACACTCTGTGGGGTTTGGTGAGTCAGGAGGTGCAGTACAAATTTTTATTTCCTCGCCCACAAGAGTGCACCTTTCGCCTGTTTTTTTGTCTTTGCAGGGGTCAGTAGCGTTATTGCAATTGACTGGCGTAGGGGGAAGAGGAGTCCCTCCGCCGCAGCTGGCGGGGCACGTAGTATCGGTGAAGCTGGCGGGGAAGCAGCAGCCGGTATCCAGGAAGCTGAAGACAACCGCGAGATTTTCCACATAGGCGGCGCCCTGAGCTAGGGCTTTGGGTTCGTTGCAGTAGCCGGTCTTGAATTTAGCCGCGATGGCTACCTCGATTTGCCGATCCGTGACGTTCGTAAGTGCCCCGTCGCACTCTTTACCAAAGAAATCGGCTACCGCCTGATCGCAGCCGAAAGGGATCTCGTTGCGGAAGAAGTAGAAGTCCTCAGTATCTGTGATCCAGCCATACTGCTTTTCGAAGATCAGGTCGCTGAGTGCCGCCATGGCAGTATCAATAGCGGAGGTGTGCTGCGGGGCCTGACCGTTTTGGCTTGTGTCATATTGTGCCTCTCTCCCTAACTGTGGGTCATAGGGGCCGATGAAAAACTCGGCAGGGATCTTGTTATCTGGGTCATCCGGATACCCTTTGGCAAAGAGTTTGAGCAGGTCTAGGATCGCCGTCTTCACCTCGGGCAGTTCATCCTCGAGGAGCTGCCAGGTCCAGTTGACCCCGAAGTCACCGGTCCAGGAGATCATGAATTTATCGGGAAGGTCGATCGGCTTTAGCGTTGGGTCGGTCAACTGCTCCACCGGGAGTGTAACCTCATTGTATTCCTTGACCATGGCCGTGACGCCTTCAGTGAGGAGGGCGCCCATCTCGCCGTTGGGGATGTAGCGGTTGCTCGCTATGCTTTCTTTCAGCCAGAGCGCATTGAGCACGCCCATATTTATTTCTTTTCCAGTGCAGGCATTAACCGCTGCAAAATATCGGTGTACCTGCTGCTTGCCATAGGCACCGCCGTAGTAGTCGCTGTCCGCAGTTAACCATTTTTGACCTAGTTCTTCATCCATCCATGTCTCGTCCACCCCGAATGTTTGAGATGGATTTTTGCATGCGTTCATGGTCTTGAGGGCACCACAGTCCAGGCCGGTGAAGAGCGGAACGCCCCAGAGGCCGACGGTGCCGGGAGTCGCATCAACGGCGGCAAATCCCAGGCAGGTATCAGAAACGCCGGGAAGCGCCTCATACGTATTGATGGCGGTATTCCAAAGACCTTGCATGACAGCGTGCGGGATCGCGATTGTTTTGATTTTGTCCTTTTCGGTTGAGTCGGCTATCTCAAATGAGATGTCCGCAAATTTGTTCGGGTCTGTGGGGTCTATCCAGATCTCGATAGGTCCGGCGCCGTCGGTCACGGGTCCGATGGTGATGGTACCGTCAGCAGCCGTCGGCGTTTTTGGGATAGTCTGGGAATGACCGGGAAAGGTCATAGTGGAGCCGTTGCCCGAGGTGGAAGAGAGACGGATAGAGAGCGTGAGGTCATTCTTGGGGGCAGCCGACAGCACTACCTTCCACAGGAAGCGGGGAGGGTAGTCTTTCAT
>MNZT01000054.1 GCA_001873755.1 Candidatus Wirthbacteria bacterium CG2_30_54_11
TATTCTCAGCTCGATGAGATATAACGATAACTTTTGACGACAATATATAAATATAAGGGCAAGTAGCCGAAAAAGCAATCTCCATGGTACAATACTATGATGCCCAAAGATGCCCAAAAGTCAACAAACCAATAAGCAACACAGAAAAGGAAAAATCATAATATGCCAACCTCACATTCTATTCACTTGAATCATATCGTAGAACAACTTGAACAAAATGCTGTTCACCCGCTCGACGTTTACCAGCTCGAACAGGCTAGATTCCATATGGAGTCATACCTGGATCGGGATGGGAATACAGTTCAGCCGCTCCAGGAACTGACGAGACTGGCAGTCGAACACGGCAATGTCCAGGAGGTCGTAGATCGTGCACAAGCGATCATTGATGATCTTTATCCTGCTTCTGGTGCATCACAAACGTCTGGTACACAACTCGAGATCAGAATTCCCGATCATCATGATCAATCCGATTTGATCTATGCCATAATAACCAGCCAAAATCTAACGGAATCTACCCGGCAATACCTTCAAGTAGTCATTACCAACGCCTGCCAGATCGCTGATCGGGTAAACATGCTGGAACTGGATGTAGAACAGGCTGAATACGTAACTCAGGCGCTCTCTACTGACCGCGAAACAATGGCTGCCATCAAGCCCAAGACCCCTTTTGAAGTGATCCCCCTGGTAAGGGAACTAATCAAAAAACGCATAGCCGCCCACCGAGTCGAGATCGTCATGGCTGGCGGATACGAAATGGACCGGCACCTTTTGCACGACAACCTTAAACGATTCATGGCAGATGAACACGCACAGAGAAAAACGCTGAGGGCAGAAATTGGCGAACGAAAACTGGGAAATGCAGTCAATAAAATACAAACGTACACACTGGAAAAACTGATCACTTCAGAAGGGAATACGATTGGACTCGTGATCATTGAACATCCAGACACAGGCACTACTTCAGACACTCACGTAGATGACTACACTCACGAAGCGCTCAGAGTCACAGAAGTACCCACTGCTTTGGACTTCGTCAGTCAGGAAGACATGATCGCACATCTGTCAAACCTCAAAGGTGCTGCAGAAAAATTTAGGGACTCGCATGCGTTTTCATACGATGCTCTGACCGGGGTCCATAACCGGGCTGCGGGTCGTGGCCTAATCGAGCAAAGGATAAAAAACCTCTTTTCCGCAACCCAATCAGGAGAACCGGAAAAGCCGCAAGAAACCACCCCCCCTCGATCTTTGGTCCATATTGCCTTTGATATTGATTTTTTCAGCATGTACAACAATCGCTTTGATCACGATGTTGGAGACAAGATACTCGAAGCTATCGGCTCGTTGATACGACAGCTGTCCCGTGACAAGGGTTCAGGTGAGATAGATGTGACCATCGCTAGAGTCGGCGGTGAAGAATTTGAACTGCTGATCAATGGCCCTATGGGAGATGCCATGAAATATATCAGCAGGATCAATGAGTACCTCGCCAGACCAGATCTGCGTGCAAGTCTGGAAAGTGGAGATCCGTTCGAGCCAGCCATCAAAGCAGCGCGTGAACTTGCTGACGCGCAGATGGAGAGACATCCAACCGGGGAAAAGCTCCCGTCACTCGAAGGCTGGAAGCATTCCTTCAGTATCGGGGTGACAGAGATCACAGAAGCAGATCTGTCAGACAGCAAAACTAATAATGATGATATCGAGATCACTACCCCGCAGGGTACGAAGTACCTCAACATGCAGGCAGTGCGTAAAACCAGCGACGAAGCAGCACACACTGCCAAAAGCGGTGAGTTGTCCAATGGAAGGGATCAAACGGTTATCGATCTGAAAAGTAATTTCTCCCCATCAATGATCTATTCCACTCTGTGCCGATCCCGGACAGGATCAAATGGAGCCTCTCTCTACAAGATCACGCCAGAGGCAGATGAAGCAGGGTACTCACTCGAGCCCGATAAAACATACGCACAACCACTAATCAAATGGGACCAGGCAAAAAACCATGATGCACAGGAATTCCAAACAAAACTGAAATCATCAAACATAGATGCAGGGCCAAGATCACAAAAATACCTCACCGACGTAGAATCCGAGGCTGACTTTTCGCTTCAGGATGTCCTCATCTTTGAACCCTATCAAATAGATCCCCCGCTGCTGTATCAGGTCATAATTGACTCAAAAAATGAAACCCTCACTCTTCGCCCCCTGGAATGGGTTGACCCATACGCCGCGAAACCCGGGACGTCTGAGGCATTCCGTGCATCGCGCAAGGTAGAAACCGATCCGGCATCAGCTCTGGCCGCCTTGCTCGCCAGCTATCAACCCGGAGATATTGCCGAGGCTTTAAGAAACCACCCTAACAATACAGTGATACTGAGCGCCTTGAAGCAATTGATTGAATAAAAAAGTGCTGTCTGTCTTTTATACTATCTTCGCTGTCCTTAAAAACAAAAACAAAAATGCTCAAACACCATCACATCGTCATGTCCGTCGCGGTGATCCTCCTGTTCACTGCCGCTTTCATCCGCATCGGCACCGCCTTTGGACTGGAAAGAGATGCACTGCCAGCCCCGGTCATACAGTATTCCAGCACCGCGCTGACAGCTGAAGATGTGACCGCTACTGTGGTATCCGACATGCCAGTCACCGTCACGAACAACACCGGCCTGGCCAGCTATACATTCACAGCAAACGGCGAATACACCTTTACCTTTGCCGACGAGGCCGGTCACACCGGCAGCATCGCTGCACAGGTGAGAAATATTGATAAAGACCCGCCCCCCGCGCTCATCACCCAAAGTCCGGACGAGCAGACGCCGCAATCTCAGGCGACCTTTGCGCTCGATGGCTGGGACGTCGTATCAGCATTCTACCGCCTGGACGAAGGAGACTGGGTGCAGACGAACGATCCTGCCACGCCCTTTACCCTCGAGCAGATCGCTCCCGGAGTTCACACCTTTTCCGCGATTGGCTGCGATGCCCTGAACAACTGTCAGTCCAGGGACCTGCCCTCGACCTATCAATGGGAGGTCATCGCCAGTGACGAATACAAAGTCCGCACCACTGCTCTGGACCGTGGAGAAAAAGCCATCGAGGTCAGCGTCGGTCAGCAGCATCTGTGGGCGTACGAAGGCACCAGACTCGTGTTCAACACCCCGGTCACCACGGGATCGAGAGGCCTCGATACGACCCCCGGCGAATTTGCCATTTCACAGAAGTATCTGAACAAGTCATTCACCGGCGGATTTTTCAGCCGCTACTGGATGCGGTTCAACGGCGGCATGGGCATCCATGACGCCACCTGGCGCCAGGAATTCGGGGTCGAGGATTACAAGTGGCGCGGCAGTCATGGCTGTGTGAACGTCGCCTATGATGCCGCTGAGTGGCTGTATGGCTGGTCAGAGATAGGCACCTCAGTCACCGTCTACTCAGAATAAATACCCTTCGGCATCGCTTTTTGCTATCATGGCAGTGCCGGGATCTCCGGCAGCAGTATTCCTGATAGATGGTTTCTCTGTCTCACAGGGCCAGAACTATGAAAGTCAGTCGTGACTACATCCCTATGTTCCGGGGCGTCGATCTCAGCCAAAGGAGGCTTCCCTTCCTCATCGCTGATTCTGAACGCGACGGTCCGACCATCTGCATCACCGCTGCCATACATGGTGATGAAGTCACCGGTGCGGTCGTGGTGTCGGAACTGTTCAAACGATTTGAACACATCCCTCTCATCCGCGGCCGAGTTTTCGGGTTCCCCATTCTGAATCCCAGCGGTTTTGAAACCATTTCCAGATTCAACCCGTATGCCGCGGAAGATCTCAACCGGAGCTTCCCCGGCAGACCAGATGGTAAAACCGCCGAACGACTCTCATTTCTCATCCTCTCCGCTCTCTTGGACCGCAAACCGAACTTTGTCATCGACCTCCATGCTGATTCACTCAATTCCATTCTCTATTCCCTGGTCGATTATCTGGGCACCAAAAAAACCAGTGACACCTTTGCCAGGTCAGCACTTCTGGCTGAACAGCTCGGTATCCCCTGGATGGTGGATACGGAGGAAAACGCCGGATACCCACCCGAAGGATGCCTGACCGGCAGTCTGGTCGCAAACGGCGTCCCGGCCGTCACGCTTGAGCTGGGTGCACCCTATATCGTCATGGAAGACTCAGTACGTGGCGGCATCAAAGCCATCTGGAACTATCTCACCTGGCTGGGCATGCTGCCCGGTGGCAGGATCAATCTGCCTACCCGGATACCCGAGTACATCTACACCATCAGGTCCCGGGTCTATACCCAATCCTCCGGTATCATCAGCTATCGCGCCCGACCGGGTCAGACCCTGCAGAAAAAACAGATCCTGGGCAAGATCAAGAATATTTTCGGTGAGACCATCGAGGTCATCCGTTCTCCGGTCGACGGCCTGCTGGTGTCCCACGAGGACATTTCAGCCACTTTCCCCGGGAAACAACTCTTCACCATAGCATCTCAAGTACCCCGTAGCCATTTTCATCTCAGTTAACAGGAGAACTCATGCTCGACTTCACCTTCCACAATCCGACCACGATCGTGTTCGGGAAGACAGCCATGGACCAGATCGCCGCTTACAGCTCCCGGTATGGCAAAAAGATCGTCCTGACATACGGCGGCGGCAGTATCAAAAAGAACGGCATCTACGACAAGGTCAAAGCCCAACTGGCGAGGTTCGAGGTTTGCGAGTTCGGTGGGATCGCGCCCAACCCACGGGTCGAGACCCTGCGCAAGTGTGTGGAGCTTTGCAAAGAATTTCAGCCTGACCTCATCCTCGCGGTCGGCGGCGGCAGCACCATCGACGGGTCCAAGCTCATCTCCGCCGCCGCCCGCTATGATGGAGACGCCTGGGACCTGGTGATCAACCAGATCCGGATCGAAAACCCCATCCCGCTCGCTACGGTCCTCACCCTCTCCGCCACCGGCAGCGAAATGAACCCCGGAGCGGTCATCACCAACTGGACAGAGAACATCAAGCTCGCCTATCTCGTATCCGACTGCTATCCGGTATTTTCCATACTCGATCCCCAGAACACATTCTCCCTGCCGCAGGACCAGACTGCCTACGGTACGGTAGATATTTTTTCCCACGTCCTCGAACAGTATCTGAACCAGGATGTACACGCCCCGATCCAGGACCGCTTTGCCGAAGGCATCCTCCTGACCCTCATCGAGAACGGACCGATCGCCTTGAAGAATCCGAACGACTACGACGCACGAGCCAACCTCATGTGGGCCTCCACCCTGGCGCTGAATAAGCTCATCGGAGCCGGCGTGCCGCAGGACTGGGCCACGCACGGCATAGAACATCAGCTCAGCGCTTTTTATGATATTCCCCACGGCGCCGGCCTCGCCATCGTGACTCCGCGCTGGATGGATGAAGT
The DNA here is from genome assembly GCA_001873755.1 of Candidatus Wirthbacteria bacterium CG2_30_54_11. Lineage (GTDB taxonomy): Bacteria > Patescibacteriota > CG2-30-54-11 > CG2-30-54-11 > CG2-30-54-11 > CG2-30-54-11. The sequence goes on from MNZT01000054.1 coordinate 5,406, forward strand.
GTACCCGACCAAGCTGGCCAAGTTCGTCCAATACGGGCAGAGGATCTGGGGAATCGAAGCTGCCGGTGAACAGTGCGCCAGGCTGGCCCGCCAGAAAACCTTTGATTTCTTCCAATCGCTGGGCGTCCGGATGCATCTGAAAGACTGGAATATCGATTCGACCCATTTCTCCGTCATGGTCGAACGCACCGCCGGAAAGATCGGTGAAACACCGCTCAATAAGGATCAAATACTTAGGATCCTCGACGCATGTCTCTAGACGACCGCCTCCCGATACTCAATCGCATCCGAGACCCTGTGCGGCGAGAGGGAGCCGAACGGTATATCCTGCTGACCGCCATCGGATTTGGCACGTCGATCCTGTTCACCCGTATCTTTCTCGAACTGACCGGCTACCCGCAGCTGGGTAACGGCACCCTCCACATCGCTCATGTGCTCTGGGGCGGTCTGCTCCTGTTCATCGCCTCTCTTTTGCCCCTGATCTTTGCCAATCGCTGGGTCTACTCCATCGGTGCTATCTTAAGCGGCATCGGAGTAGGTCTGTTCATCGATGAGGTGGGGAAATTCATCACCCAGACCAATGATTATTTTTTCCCGGCCGCCGCCCCGATCATCTATGCCTGCTTCCTCCTCGTGATCATGCTGTACCTGAGGATGCGTCGCCCTCCCTCGCTTGACCCGAGAGCTGAGTTCTACCATGTGCTCGACTCGCTTCAGGAGATACTCGATCATGATCTGGAACCGGATGAACTGGAAGAGCTCAAGGAACATCTGAAGCACCTGAAAAAACAACGCGGCCTCGCTGACTATACCCGCCTCGCGGCCGGTCTGCTCACCTATCTCGACTCCAAAGGGATCAATGTGGTCCCTGTGCGGCCCTCTCTCATGGAACGATGGAGCCACCGATTTTCTGTCTGGCAAAAAAAATGGATCAAAAAAAATCCGCTCCGTCTCCTGCTCATGGCTTCCTTTGTCTTCCTGGGCATGGGTTCGTTCGCCGAGCTCATCGTCCTCATCGCCGCCCCCAGTCAGAGCCTGACCATGGTTCGGACCATGCTGTCTGACCCCGGCATCACCACCCACCTCGGGACCCGCTGGTTCATCACCCGGATGATATTCGAGGGAATAGTAGGCGCTCTGTATACGATCAGCGCGCTCCTGTTTGCTCTGAGGTCCGACCGAAGAGCAGTCGCAGCCGGGTACTATGCTCTCATCCTGTCTCTGACCCTGGTCAATATTCTCGTCTTTTATCTCGACCAGTTCAAAACTATTACCGCTACCATGTTTCAGCTCGTTCTCCTGCTGGCGCTTCTGCATTATCGAAGCTTTTTCCTGCCGCGTCGGGACGCTACGGACACAGCAGAGTAAATGTACTGCCTTTGCCGGGCTCGGATGCGACCTCGATGGTCCAGCCGAGCTGATCGACGTACTCCTTCACGATCGCCAGCCCCAGACCGGTCCCGCCGGTTTTACGGTTGCGCGACCGGTCCCCACGGTAGAACCGCTCGAAAATATAGGGCAGATCCGTCGGTGCGATGCCTGATCCGGTATCCTCCACCATGAAACGGATCGCCTTCTTCTGTCCGGCCCTGGTGGTCACTTCTGATATCCGGACCTCTACCCTGCCCTCATCCGTGTACTGCACCGCGTTCTTTACCAGATTGAGCAGAATGTGCGAGAGCATGCTGCGGTCAGTTTCCAGCTCCAGACCTGCCGGTATGTCCGTGGCCAGGGTAATGCCTTTGGTTTTGGCTTCTGCCGACAGTGAACCCAGTTCGTGCGGGACAAAGGACGAGAGATCAATCCGTTCCTTTTTGCAGGAACGAGCTTTGCTCCTCGCATGAGAAAATCTTCTCAGGTCCTCGGTCATGGTCTGTATTCGTTCGATCGCATTTTTCATATCCTCAGCCTTGTCTTTGGCCTGATACATGCCGTCCTCGATGCCTTCCACTATCCCCAGCAGCGACTGCAACGGCGTCGCGATCTCGTGAGCGAGGTCACTGACCGCATCTTTCCTGAGCTCCTCTACGCGCCAGAGCTCCTGACGCAATGACTCGAAATCTGCCCCGATCTCTGCCACCTCGTCGTCGCCGTATACGACGACCGGTTCATCATAGTGATGCTGTTTCATGCGGTTCACATGACGCTTCAGCTCCCGCAGAGGTCTGGTGATACGGTCGGAAAAAAAGAATCCAACGACGAATGCTACACCGCTCGCGAGGACGCTGGCACCGACAACAGCCCGCCAGAGTTCCCGCGCAAACTGCCGCTCAAGGAGTAGATGGCTGGCTTCCCCACGGAGCGCCCTGAAATCAGGCATGCCGGGCATCATCCTCGGACGATTGTCCTCCAGGAACTGCAGCTGCCCGTTGAGGAACGTATTGAATGCCCGTTCGGTCTGAATATTGAACATGACGCCTGCCATGAGAATGGCAACAATACTGGTCAGCAGTATGATCCCTATGGTTTTAGCCCTGAGGTTAAGTTTCACAGGTTCAATCCTTTCCCGGTATGACCGCTTTGTACCCGACCCCGCGGACGGTCTCAATATAGGTGCCGGAGCCAAGTTTCTTGCGCAGATTCTTCACATGGGAATCAATCGTCCGGTCAAAAATGTCGGGCGGTATGCTCTCGTCGCTGAGCGAGTCGATGAGCTCGTCCCGGCTAAAAGCCTTGCGTGGATTACGCACCAGGGTCAGGAGGAGATTGAACTCAGCCGGTGTAGTCGGGATATGTACTGCTTTTGCTGCATGCCCTCTCTGGATGCTCACTGACCGCTGGGAGATGTTCAGGACCAGGTCAGCGAATTTGACCACTTCGGGCTCATAGAGCGGCGGCCGCTCGAACATTTTCTGTACTTTCAGCACCAGGACCCGGGGGCTGAACGGCTTGACGATATAATCATCAGCGCCCTCGCGAAGTCCCTTGACCTGGTCAGCTTCCTCGCGGCGAGCCGTCAGCATGATCAGCGGGACCCGGCTCGTGACCCGGATATCACGGCAGACCTCTATACCATCCTTGCCCGGCAGGTTCAGATCAAGGACAACCAGATCAGGCTTCTCCCGGGTAAACACGCCCATAGCCTCATCGCCCCGCTCCTCCGTGACGACCGCATATCCCGCATGAACCAGGAAATCCTTCAATTGATTTCTGATCTGCTCGTCATCCTCGATAACCAGTACTTTTTGCATGTTCCGCTCCGATTCTCAATGCTCGTTCAGCCATACTATACATCATCAACAATACCTGTGCCGCATGGAGGAATGATGGAGTGGAGAGCCTCTCCCTTTATGAAAGGGAGGTTGGGCGTGCCCTCCGAAGCTGCATCAGCGTAGGAGGGAGGGATTTGCTTGCTAGGAACCAAAATCCCCCCGCATTCTGATGCGAGGCTCGCCTCCGAAGGCGGCCTCTATCCCCCTTTCATAAAGGGGGAGGCTAACACCCGAATGTGGTCAGTATGTTAGAATGCTGATGTCTGAAAACTTAGAACTTAGAAATTAGGATTTAGGATTTACAGAGTAGTCCCCATGCACATCTACTTCCCCGGCGGTGCCAAAGTGTTCGCAGACCATCACGGCTTCACTATCCAGACCGACCAGCCGGTCAGTGCAGACGACCGGGGCTCAGCTCCCACCCCCTTTGACCTGTTCCTCGCCTCCATCGGCACCTGCGCCGGCATCTATGTCCTGGGCTTCTGTCAGCAGCGCGGCATTCCAACTGATGGCATCTCGCTCGACATGAACACACAGTACGACCGAACGACCGGGATGGTGACCAATGTCGCAATCGACATCCATGTGCCAGCTGACTTCCCCGAGCAGTACAAACCTTCCCTGATCAAGGTCGCCGACCTTTGCAAGGTCAAAAAACACCTCGCCGATCCGCCTGAATTCGCTGTCAAGGTAGTATAGCCCCTCACCTGGGTGAAGGAGGCTGAGAGTGTGGGACTCAAGAATAACCAGCCACCTCGTCAAATAGCAAAATATTCAGGCAGGCGAAATTTTCCCCCTGCTAGCCCACGGTTTCCACCGTGGGCTAGGCTGTCTGCCTGATGATTAGTGGCATCACCTCTCTCGCATCCCCTACGATCGCATAGTCTGCCTGTGCCATCATTGGCGCTCTGGCATCAATATTGATCGCTACTACCGTACCGGCATTCAGCATGCCGGTAGTAAACGATGCCGCGCCCGAAACTCCACAACAGATGAGTAGTCTAGGCGCAATGGTCTCGCCGCTGAGCCCGATCTGGCGGTCACGGGTGATCCAGCCTTCCTCAACCGCCGGACGGGTGCCGGCTGCCATACCGCCGAGAGCAAGAGCAAGCTTTTCACAAAGCCCGAAGGTTTCCCGGTCGCCCATACCTCTCCCTCCGCAGACCACGACATTCGCGGTCGAAAGAGAGGTGCACACCTGTGCTTCGGCGATTTCCTCACCGATCACCAGACTGTGGTCGATATCCGTATCGATGAGAGCGAACGGCTCAACCGTCCCCTTCTCTGTTACTCCGAACGAAGCGCCTGGGAGCCTCGGGAACACATGCGGCCGCACGGTCATCATCTGCGGCCGTTTGACCGGGCAGACGATCTCGGCCAGGATGCTGCCGCCGTAAGTCGGCTTGATGCCGCCAAGTATGCCGTCAGCGTTCAAGTGCAGGTCTGTACAGTCAGCCGACAGCCCGGTCCCCAGTCTGGCCGCCACTCTCGGCGAAAGATCACGGCCAAGTATCGTAGCGCCCATGAGGACTATCGACGGTTTCAGGTCGGAGATCATCCGGCAGACAACCGAGGCATAGGTCAAAGGGTTGTAGAGCCGCAAGGCTTTGTCGTCACAGACCACGACCCGGTCGGCCCCTGCATTCAACAGGGCCTTTGCCTGCTCACCGATGCTATGGCCAAGGGCCAGAGCGACGACCTGTGCGCCGGAGCTGTGGCCAAGTTCTTTTGCCTTTGCCAACAGCTCCAGGGAAACCTCAGCCCAGACGCCGCCGGTGCGCTCCATGATGACTGCTATAGCTGTCGAAGTGTTCTGGTTCACAGGGCACCCCGCATCTTCAAGTCACGCAGAAGCGAAGCGGTCTGTTCCGCTATGGTGCCGCTGTAGACCGTGGTCGAACGCTTGGCGTCGGATGAAAAAAGTCTGGATACCTGCGTCGGCGAACCTGCAGCACCCACCTCGGCAAGAGACAAACCCAGGTCAGCGCACGACCAGGTCGTGACAGTTTTCCTGGCCGACCTCATGATCGCGAGAGCGTGCGGATAGCGCGGCTGATTGGCCTGCTCCGTCACGGCCAGTACCGCCGGCAAGGAAGCTGTGACCTCCTGGTGACCGCAGTCAAGTGCGCGGGTGATCCTCAGGTGATCCACTCCCGTTAGGGCAATCCCCCCGCTCCGTGCGAGGCTCGCCTCCGAAGGCGGCCCGTGGTTGCCCTCCCCTCCCACCGAAGTGACCTGCGGAACCCCAAGTATTTCCGCCACCTGCACCGGCACCTGCCCGGTATCAGCATCAAGCGAGTGGCTCCCGCAAATGACGAGGTCGTATGCCCCCAGCTTTTGAATAGCTGCCGCCAGCACCCTGGCCGTCGCCAGAGTATCTGCTCCGGCAAAAGCCCGATCCGACAGCAGATATGCCTCCTCGCATCCGAGTGCCAGAGCCTGACGAAGCACTGCGGAAGCCTGCGAAGGCCCCATGGTAATGACCGAAATATGATTATCAGCGGTGAGCGACGCGTCCTCCGAAGTGCATTTGACGTAGGAGGAAGCCTCGCGGAGTCGAACAGCTGCTTCCAGCGCGTGCCGATCCGGTTGATTGAGCACGAGCTCCGCCGACGTCCTGATGATATTATGCGTCACCGGGTCGAACTGCAGGCTGTCCTGCCTCGGGATCGCTTTGATGCAGACGATGATGTGCATGGATCTGAAATCCTCAAAGAATCAATAAGGAGAATGTCACCCTGAGCGCCGCGCGAAGGGTCTGCATTGAATTGCATGTCAACCCCAGTCACGACCAGGGGCCCAGAAACAAAGAAAAAGACTCGTCACCCCGAACTTGTTTCGGGGTCTAAATTCGTACTGGAAAGGTTGACACATCGCAATTAAAAAAAACATAGATGCTGAAACAAGTTCAGCATGACGGATAAAACTCACCGGCGGATCGTTCGCGAACGACATACCACAGGCTATTTCACAATCGCCCTGCCGATTAGCATTCTAAGTACTTCCGAAGCACCTTCGCCGATCTCGGCCAGTTTTGCATTTCTCAAATATCGTTCTGACGAGGCATCGCGGGTGTAGCCGTAGCCGCCCTGCAGCTGAATAGCGTCCAGACAGACCCTGGTCGCCATTTCCGAGGCGAACACTTTGGCCTGAGCGGCTTCCTTGTGGTAGGGCTTGTGATCGTCCTTGTGCTGGGCTGCTTTGTACACCAGGAGCCGCGCTGCCTGGATGCTCGTGTCCATGTCGGCCAGTTTGAACTGCACGGCCTGCTGGTCAGCCAGCGCCTTGCCAAACGCCTTGCGCGATTTCACATATCCGACGGCTTCGGTCATGGCTGCCGCTGCCGTGCCCACGCTGATTGCTCCGATGGAGATGCGGCCGCCGTTGAGGATCTCCATGGCGATCTTGAACCCGTCGCCCTCGGCACCAAGCAGCTGGCTTTCCTTGGCCTGCACATTTTCCAGGATAATCTCTGTGGTGTGCGACCCGCGCATGCCCATCTTGTCTTCCCTGGCCCCGACCTTTAACCCTGCCGCACCCTCTTCAAGGATGAACACAGAAAAACTTTTCGCCCCTTCTTCTTCTGAAGTCCTGGCGCCGACCAGATAGATACCAGCCAGTCCGCCGTTGGTCACGAAGCATTTGGTACCGCTCAGGGTATAGCCGCCGTTGATCTTGCGTGCGAACGCCTGGATACCAGCTGCGTCAGAACCGGCCGCTGGCTCGGTCCAGGAAAAAGCACCGATAGTATCCCCGGAGACAAACTCTGGCAGATACTTCTGCTTCTGTTCTGCAGACCCAAATATCTGGATACCTTCCAGACACAACCAGTGCGCATCGAGAGTAAGTGCGATGCTGCCGCTGCCCCGAGCCAGCTCTTCCATGACGACCGCCCCGCCCAAGGTGCCTGCTCCTGCCCCGCCGTACTGCTCGTCTCCAACAATACCCCAGAGCCCGACCTCCTTCATCTTCTGAAGGATAGACATATTGATATGATCCTCCCGATCCATGGTCGCATCAAACGGTGCCACCTCGCGGGCAGCAAATTCCCGTACCATGGCCTGCAGCAGATGCTGTTCCTCGTTAAGCTCAAATTGCATTTCGGTACCTCGATCCCAAAGTTTGGACACTGGCATTATAGTTGTATTCCCCACTTAGAAAAAGGGGGGCAGGGGGGGATTTGTATTCCTTGATCCCAAGACAACAAAATCCCCTCGCTTTTGGCGGAGCTCTCCTCAGCAGACGGCTTTATTCCCCCTTTCATAAAGGGGGAGATGTGCTGGCATTTACATCAGGTTTTGCTATACTGATTGAGGTTTTCACAATTTTAGACATCTTCGCCCACCCTTCCCCACGGTCCGCGGCTTGGTCCTTCGGCTCCTCTCAGGATGGCCGCTCTGTGGTGGTTAAAACCCGTTAACCCGCCCTCGTCCTCCGAAGCTGCATCAGCGTAGGAGGAAACTCGTTAACCCGTTAACAGAATTGTATATGCTCTACGAATTCGTCTCCGGCCGCCACCCCTCCCTCAGTGTCATCAGGAACCCGCGTCGTATCGTGACCAAGGTGTTCTTCCAGACCGACCTCGACTGGACCGACTCCCTGCAGGAGATCAAAGCCATTGCGGACAGGAAGACGATCCCCTGGAAGGAGATCAGCCGCATCACCCTGGAAAAAAAGTTCAGCCTCACGGACAAGAAGCATCAGGGAGTAGTCCTCATCTCTTCACCCTACCCATACTGTACACTCGATGAAATCATCGACCAAGCGTCCCGGGTAGCATCCCCGTCCTTCCTCCTCATCCTCGACCACATCCAGGACCCGCAGAATCTCGGCGCCCTCATCCGCAGCGCAGAGCTCTCAGGCTGTCAAGGGGTGATCATTCCGAAGGACAGAGCCTGTGACATCACGACGACAGTGGTCAAGACATCGGCCGGCGCAAGCGAGCTCATCCCTGTGGCCCAGGTCGCCAATATCAACCGGACCATAGAGACGCTCCAGAAGGAAGGCATCTCGGTCATCGGACTCGAAGAAACCTCAGGCACCCGCATGCTCTACGATACCGACCTCACCGTCCCGCTGGCTCTGGTCATCGGCAACGAGGGCGAAGGGCTCAAGGATCTGACCCGCAAGACCTGCGACTTCCTCATGGAGATCCCCATGCAGGGCAAGACCGCTTCCCTGAACGCCTCAGTCGCCGGTGGCATCGCCATGTTTGAGGTGCTCAGACAGCGGAAGAAGTAACCGTTACATTGATTACCTCTCCCTCGATGGGAGAGGCAGGAGAGGGTGGCTCTTTCCAACCCGCGATTTTTCGCACACCACACCACCCCACCGCAATAATTTCGATTACCTCTCCTCTGTCCTCGCATTCCTGTTCCCCCTCCTCGCGGCTTGGAAAAGCCGCTCTGTGGTATCAACCAGTTAACCCGCCAACTCGCACTTGTCCTCCGTAGCTCATTTGGCGAAGAAGGAAACCCGTTAACATCTTCTCCCTCCCCCCATTTCAATATATACTTCCATAGACCAAACCAACACCGAAGTGACCCATGCTGTCGCTCATCATCCCCACCTACAACGAGAGTGAAACCCTCGCCGCCCTGCTGCGGCAGATATTCGAGGTCACCGGGACCCACCATATCCACACCGAAGTGATCGTGGTGGATGACAATTCGCCTGACGGCAGCGGCGAACTGGCCTACTACCTGAAGCGCTTCTTCCCTCATCTCACGACCTTTCACCGCGACCGCCGGCTGGGCAAGACCTCTGCCCTCGTGGAAGGAATTCACCATGCCAAAGGCAATATCATCGGCGTGATGGACGCCGATCTGACCCATTCCCCCTCGCTCATCCCCTCGCTCATCATGCCGCTCATCTCCGGAAATATAGACATAACCGTCGCGAGTCGCTATAGTGTCGGGGCGTGCATAGAAGGCTGGGGCCTGCTGCGCAGGATTGCTCACCTGCTCGCTACTCTCGCCTGCCGGCCACTTACTCCGATCTCGGACCCGCTTTCAGGGTTCTTTTTCTTACGCAAGTCGGTTATCGCCCGCTATCCCCTGACGACTCCTCAGCATCTGCTTTTAGATCTCCTGGTGCATGCTCCCTACAGTTCGGTGCAGGAGCTGCCCTTCACTTTCAAAGGCCGCGGCCGGAGTCCTTTTGGCAGCGGCCGGGGTATCGACCAGGTCATCAGTCTCTATCAAGATAAACTGTTTCATCATTCCTGAGAGGACATTGCATGGAAATCGCGCTCAAGCACGAGGACAAAAGCCAGATCAAGATCACCATCACCATCTCGCCCGAAGAAGTCGCAGTCGAAAAGACCAAAGCTTTTGAACGGCTGCGGCAGCATCTGCGCCTCCAGGGGTTCCGCCCCGGCAAGGTGCCGGCTCCCATGGCCCAGGCGCACATCCACGAAGCGGACATCCGCTCAGACCTGCTGGAGACCTGTGTACCGACCTGGTATCTCGCCGCTGTCCGCGAGCAGAAGCTCCATGTCATCTCCGACCCCAGCTTCGACCTCCAGACCTTTGAAGACGGCAAGCCGCTCACCTTCAGCGCGACCGTGACGGTCTATCCTGATGTCAAGCTCGGAGAATACAAGAAGATCCGCGCCAAGACCAAGAAAGTAACCGTCAAACAGAAAGACATCGACGAAGCCATCGACTCACTCCGTGAGCGCCAGGCCAAATTCGAAACCAAAGCCGGCAAAGCCGAAAAAGAAGATGTCGCTGCCGTCTCCGTGCAGGCGCACCTCGGAGAAGAAGAGGTCAAAGCCTTTACCCGCGAGTCCTACGAGATCGTTCTGGGCGAAGGGTACTTCGCACCCGGTTTTGATGACAAACTCATCGGCTGCGAAGCCGGACAGGCTCTTGAATTCTCCCTGCCCTTGCCGGACAGCTACCCCATCGAACGGTTCAAAGGCAAGTCGATCGACTTCAAGGTGCAGGTCAAAGAGATCAAGAAACGCACTCTGCCCGAACTGAATGACGACTTTGCAAAATCACTGAAGATCGAGTCTCTCACCGTGCTCAAGGAGCAGTCCAGACAGTACCTCGAAGAAGCCCGCACCGAAGAAGCTCAAAAGGAATTCAGAGAAGAAGTGCTCAAGAAAGCTTCTGACTGCGCCAAATTCGATCTGCCTGAAGTCCTGGTCATCGACGAACTGGACCGCATCCAGAGAGAATTCGAATGGCGTCTCAAGCAGCAGGGATTCTCCATGGAGCTCTACCTGAAGACGAAGAAGACCACGCTCGAGGACATGCAGAAAGACTGGCGCCCCCAGGCCGAGACCATCGCCCACCTCGAGGTCGCACTCGACGCCATAGCGAGAGAGGAAAAGATCGAGGTAGCCGACCAGGAACTGGAAGCCGAGCTCGGACTCTGGCTCCAGAACTTCCGCGACCAGAAAGGTGGCCTGACCGTCGAGGGCCACCGCCTCCAGGACAATCTCACCTCCCCCAACGGCCGCGTCTACCTCGCCCAGCTCATCCGCCGGGAAAAGACAAAGAAGTACCTGTACGGACTCTCGACCGGCGAAGACAAAGTCGAGGCGAAAACCGAGTCTGATGCCGCACCCACCCCTGCCGAGCCCAGCACCACCTGAGGGCACAGAAGCGGAAGCCCCCCGTAAGGGCGGTTCACGAACCGCCCTCTGCTACCTCGCCCCTCGCCCTCTGTTACCTAGCTCCCTCGCCCTCTTCCGCCCCCAGCCCCACCGTCCTCAGTCCTCCCTCTCTCACGACACCAAAAGAGCCCCGCTGTCAGCAGCGGGGCTCTTTTAGAGTGTATCCATATCCGCTCTCTCCTCTGTGATAACTCTTTTACCCCAAGGTATTTCATAGACAACATCCCGTTTCCCCAATATAATGTATTACCCGGGACAACAGTCCTTATCCCGGGTAGCACCTTTCCATTACTTCCGATCCCTGAACCCGGCCAGCAGCGCGCTGTCACGGGAAGTCAGATCGGAGGACTCCTTTCCTGGCGTTCCGGTGACGGGATGTGACCCTGTCCATATGGTGCCACCTCCCGTTACCGAAACAAAAATTCCCCCACTCGAGGGGAGACCGATCCCACCCTGGATAGACGGATCCAGGTGCGGCAACCTAAAAGAAAGGAGAAAAAATGGAAGATATCAAAGAGATCCTGACGTTTGCCGTTTTTTTCGGCATCGTCGGGTTAGGGGTGGGCCTTGTGGGCTCGGCAAATCTGCCAGCCCCAGCCCAAATCGCCACCACCCTACTTTGTGGGGTGGTAGGGGCGATCGTTGGATTAGTTCTTTCGATCTTCTTTTAAGATAGATCGAAAGAACAAACCGGCGATTGGGATCGCCGAAGACAGAGAAGCAGGAGCAGGCCTGCGGATCTGTGACCTGAGGCTTCGTGTTCGCACGAAGCCTCTTTTTTTTGCCCATTTCGCCCCTGCGCCCGATTCTGGACAAATCCCCTGATTCCCGCTATAGTACCCCAGTCTTACTTATCTCACCACCCCCGTGGGATCGTGGATCCGAGTGTCTCGCCATAGCCCTGAGTGTCATCGAAGGGCATTGACGAGGATAGATGCACGAGATGAACCGGGAGGAGGACTAACTCAAGGAGGTTCCACATGACCGAAGACCAGATCCAAGCAGGAGTAGTGACCGAAACGGCCACGGCTCCTCTTTCTGTATCTGAGCCCAAAGCAGAGCAGAAAGAAGAAACCAAGGCTGAGCGCCCAGTCGAAGCCGAAGCGAAGGCCGAGCTCAAAGCCAAAGTCGAAGCCGAACCCAAGGTCGAAACTAAATCAACCGCAGCCAGCATTGGCACCGAGAACGAAGCCATGCTCCGCCTCATGCTCAAATGCGGCGTGCATTTCGGACATCAGACCTCGCGCTGGAATCCCAAGACCAAGCCGTACATCTTCACCGAACGTGGCGGCGTCCACATCATCGACCTGATGCAGACCATCGACTGCCTGAAGGCAGCGAAAAAGGTCATCCATGACATCATCGCCCGTGGTGGCACTGTGCTGTTCGTCTGCACCAAACGGCAGGGTCAGGCCAAAGTCGTCGAGATTGCCCAGGCCGCCCACATGCCCTATGTCAATTCTCGCTGGCTCGGCGGCTTCTTCACCAATTTCAAGACGCTGTCCACCCGCATCCGCTATTACAATGAGATCAAGGCCAAGAAGGAAAGCGGCGAGCTCGAGACCATGATCAAGAAGGAAAAAGTCCTCCTGCTCAAAAAGCTTGACCGCCTCGACACCCTGTTCGGCGGCATGTCAAATCTCACCCGCCTGCCTGACCTCGTGTTCGTCATCGATCCCAAACGCGAAAAAAATGCGGTCAAGGAAACCCGCGCCATGGGCATCCCGGTCATGGGCACGCTCGACACCAACTGCGACCCTGACCTGGTCGATTACCCCATTCCGGCCAATGACGACGCCATCCGCGCCATCCACTTCGTGCTCGACCAGATCGGCGAAGTCGCGGCTGCCGCCCGCGCCGACTTCGAAGCCAAGCACCGTGCACCAGCCCTGACCTCTACCGCTGCCAAGGTACCTGCCGTGCAGGAATCTATTGAGATCCCGGAAGAGATCGAGATGCTGGTAGAAAAAGAGCTCGACGAGGAAGAACGCAAAGCCGCCCAGAACCTCAGGAAATCTGTCAGCAAAGAAGATGAACAGATCATGCACTCGCACAAGCATGGTGACTCAACCGTCAAGATCACAGAAGCCTCTCTGTCCCCCGAAGCACCCCCAAAGACAGAGAAAACTGTAGAGAAAGTCTCTGACAATATTACCGCCGAGGCCCTTCCCTCGCTCAATGCCGCCCTCGTCACCAAACTGGCCAAAGCCTACAAGACCCTGACCGCACTCAAAGCCGCCGCCGAAGATGACCTGACCGGGATCGAAGGCATCGGCGCCGTCACCGCCAAAAAGATTATCACCGCACTCAAATAGATCCACGTACCAAAGGAAAATACTATGGCTACCATAACTGCCCAGCAGGTCAAAACTCTGCGCGACACTACCGGTGCCGGCATGATGTACGCCAAGCAGGCGCTCGTCGAAGCCAACGGTGACACCGACAAGGCAATCGACATCCTCCGCACCAAAGGCCTGGCCAAAGCCGGCAAAAAAGCCTCGCGTGACGCCAATGAAGGCCTGGTCGAATGTTACCTCCACGCCGGCGGCAAGCTCGGTGTACTTCTCGAGATCAACTGCGAAACTGATTTCGTCGCCCGCACAGACGAGTTCAAGCAGCTCGCTCACGACATTGCCATGCATATTGCGGCGACCAGTCCTTCCTATGTCTCAGTGGAAGAAGTCCCTGCAGAAGTCGTTGCCAAAGAAAAAGAAATCTATCTGGAAAGCGTCAAACAACAGGGCAAGCCCGCCGAAGTGGCGGACAAGATCGCCGGAGGCAAGCTGGAAAAATTCTATGATGACGTTTGCCTCCTCCGCCAGGCCTATGTGAAAGATTCCACCAAGACCATCCAGGATATCCTCAACGCCATGATCGCCAAGATGGGTGAGAACATCAAGATCAATCGCTTCGCCCGGTTCCAGATCGGCGCCTAACGGTGAGAGCCTATGCCAACAAGACCGCGAACGGTGCTCGCCTCGGGAGTTTTTGATCTCCTGCATCCCGGACATGTGTTCTATCTGAACCGCTCCCGGGAGCTGGGCGACCGCCTCGTCGTGATCGTGACCTGCGATGAGGTCGCCCGCAGGGAAAAAAGAGAACCGGTCGTCGCCGAGGGAGACCGCCTCTCCATCATCCGTGCTCTTCGGGTCGTCGATGAAGCCTGGCTCGGGTGCACCGGAGATCGATACACCTTGGTCTCCAGGCTTCGACCTGATATTATAGCTCTCGGGCACGACCAGAAGGAAGATGAACAGACACTTGCAGCCGAGCTGAAGAATCATGGGATAGAAGCCGCGATCGTACGCATTGAAAAATATACCGGCTCTCTGGCGTCCTCCAGCCGCATGATGCACAAAGTCCGTACACACGCCGAACTCACCCACCACTGAAAGGATCCCATGACCGCACAGGAACAACCGGAGCTCAAATACAAACGTATCCTCCTCAAACTGGGCGGTGAATCCCTGATGGGCAGACGGTCACATGGTGTCGACCCCGAAGCTACGCTCAGGATAGCCCGGGAGATCTCGGAGATCCAGGCCATGGGAGCTGAGATCGCCATTGTGGTAGGCGGAGGAAACATCTTCCGCGGGATGGCAGCGGCTGCCAAAGGCATGGATCGGGGTACTGCAGACTACATGGGCATGCTCGCCACGCTCATGAACGCACTCGCACTCCATGACGCTTTTTCCAAAATCCACGTCCCGGTCCGGGTCCAGTCCGCCATCAATGCCCCCCAGGTCGCGGAGCCGTATATCCGCCAGAAGGCCATCCGCCACATGGAAAAAGGCCGCATTGTCATCCTGGCCAGCGGCGTGGGCAGTCCCTATTTCACCACGGATACCGCCGCAGCGCTCCGTGCGGTCGAGATCGGTGCCGAAGCGATCCTGAAAGCCACCAAGGTCGACGGCATCTACACCAAAGACCCCAAGAAACATGCCGACGCGATCAAATATCACAAAGTCTCGTATGACCAGGCTCTGAAAGACAAGCTCCGGGTCATGGACATGACCGCCTTTGCCATGTGCCGCGACAATCACATGCCTGTCATCGTGTTCGACTTCTTCACCCCCGGCAACCTGAAAAAAGTCGTCCACGGTAAAAAAATCGGTACTGTAGTATATTAATTTTTTTGTAGAAGTTTAAAGCTCACCGCTCAAAGCTCACCGCTAAACCATCATAGAGGCTAAAAGATGTCAGAAGCGATCATGAAGATGTGTAGAGACACCATGAACAAAAACATCGAAGCGCTCGTGACCCAGTTTGCCCGGGTCAATACCGGCCGTGCGCACGCTTCTCTGATCGAGGATGTCCCGATCGAATACTTCGGATCCGTCATCCCGCTGAAACAGACTGCCTCCATCTCGGTCCCGGAATCCCGTCAACTCCTGGTGACGCCCTGGGACCGCGGAGCAGTATCTGCCATCGAAAAAGGCATCATGGCCTCCAATCTCGGCCTGCACCCTCAGGTCGAGGGTCAGACCGTCCGCGTCATGATCCCCACCATGACCGAGGAACGCCGCAAAGACCTGCGCAAAGTAGTAGATGGCTATGCCGAAAAAAGCCGGATCGCCATCCGCACCCACCGTCAGGATGCGATCAGGGATATCAAGAAGGAAGAAAGCGACAAGGCCCTCTCCGAGGATGAAAGCAAACGCTTCCAGGACCAGATCCAGAAGCTCACGGAAGAACATAACCACACCATCGAGCAGCTGCTCAAAGCCAAAGTCGACGAGATCCTCACTGTCTAAATTCCTGTAGCCCGGGGGCCACGCCACATGTCCCTGCCTCTTTCGAAGCGCTGGAATCGGGTCATGCTGGTATTCCTGTCCCTGGGTACCGCCTTCCTGCTGCTTGGTATGGTCTGGGGATTCATCACCGGTGATGTACTGGGAACCGGCGACGTAGTCCCGTTTATCCTGCAAAACGCTCTGCTTAGTATCGTTCTCCTGCTCACCGGTGCGAGCCTGCTCCTTGCTGTTGCCCCGATAGTGCTGCCCCGGCTGCTGACCTTTTTCGCTGCTCCGTCCTTCCCGGCGCCGGAACGGGCAGTCATCACCAGACGCTGCCGGGAGATCGACCGCATGATGGCAGAAGCGACCCCCAGCTCGTACAAAAACGCGGTCGTCACCATGGATTCTCTCCTCGACTATGCGTTGAAGACGCTTCGCTACCAGGGCAGCCTGGCGGACAAGCTCAAGGCTGCGCAGAAACGTTTCTCCGATATCGACCGGGTCTGGCAGGCGCACCGTTTCCGCAACCGGGTCGTACACGAGATCGATCTTAGGGTCAGTGCCGGGGAGGCAAAAACAGCCATAGATTCCTATACTGCCGCCCTCAGGGACCTGGGCGCTATTGAGAAGTAGCCATGGACTATTTTCCCGCTCTCTATCGTAAAATTCTTGATTTTCTTACCACCAATCCCGTACCGGCACGGATTCTGGGAGCCCTGATCACCGGGGGTATTCTGCTTTTTTCCCTGATCATGGGCATGTCTATCTTCAGAGGCTGCACGCTAAACTGGCAGGTCTAATGGCATCCTTCACCCATCTCCATGTCCATACCATGTTCTCTCTGCTCGACGGCCTCTGCAAGATCGAAGAGCTGTGTACCCGCACCAAGAAACTTGGCATGGACTCCATCGCCATCACCGACCACGGGGTGATGTACGGAGCGGTAGATCTGTATCTGGAAGCCAGGAAACAGGGGCTGAAGCCGATTATCGGCATGGAAGCGTATGTCGCACCCGAGGGCGTAGCCAACAAAGAGAGAAGGGGAGAGCAGTCGCTTCACCACCTGGTCCTCCTGTGCCGGAACCTGACCGGATACAAAAACCTCATCCGCCTCAGCACCCGCGCCCATCTGGAAGGCTTTTATTACAAACCGCGCCTGGATAGCAGCTGGCTGGAAACAAGCAGTGACGGACTGATTGCACTGTCCGCCTGTCTGCAGGGAGAGATCCCCAAGCTGCTCCTCTCAGGACGGGAAGAACATGCGCGGAAAGTAGCCAAAAACTACCAGCAGGTGTTCGGCGAGGAAAATTTTTACATCGAGATCCAGGACCACGACATACCCCAGCAGCGGCAGGTCAATAAACTCCTCATCGCCTTTGCCCGGAAGAACAACATCCCGCTCGTGGCGACCAACGATGTCCACTATATCCTGCCCGATGACCATGAACCCCAGGATGTCCTGCTCTGCGTCCAGACCGGCAAGTCGCTCACAGACCAGAACCGGTTGAAGATGAGTTCTCATGATTTTTATCTCCGCTCTCCGGAAGAAATGGCCGAAGTGTTCAAGGACACTCCTGACGCCATAGAAAACACCATGCGCATCGCTGAGCGCTGCTCTTTGGAACTTGAATTTGATCAACACCTGCTCCCCGATTTCAAAACTCCCGATGGTTCAACACCTGAGATGCATCTGGTACACCGCTGCCGGGACGGACTCCTCTGGCGCTACGGACTCCAGGTGGATGAACAGTTCAAAGAACTGCCTGATGCTGTTGTTTCACAGTTAGATCCGGCCAGAAAGACTGAGATCCTGGAGCGTATCGCCTACGAGATCTCGATTATCAACCGCATGGGCTACGCCTCCTACTTCCTCATGGTAAAAGATCTCGTGGACCATGCCCGCGCAGAAAAAATCGCCGTAGGCCCGGGGCGCGGCTCCGGTGCCGGCAGCATGGCAGCCTACCTGCTGGCCATCACCAGTCTCGATCCGCTGGAGCACAAGCTCCTTTTCGAACGGTTTCTGAATCCTGAACGAGCTTCCATGCCTGATTTCGACCTCGATTTCGGCGACGACCGACGCGACGAAATGATCCAGTATGCGGTCGAAAAATACGGCAAGGACCATGTGGCCCAGATCATCACCTTTGGGAGCATGATGGCCAAAGCCGCCATCCGGGACGTCGGCCGTGTCATCGGTGTCCCCTACAGCGATGTGGACAAGATCGCCAAAATGATCCCACTGGGCATGGACCTCAGCGAGTCGCTGGCCACGGTGACCGAACTGAAAATCACCTACGACCAGGACCCTGCCGTTCGCAGGATCATTGACCTCTCCGGACGTCTGGAAGGAGTGGCCCGGCATTCATCCACCCACGCCGCAGCGGTCGTCATCTCAAAAAATCCACTGGTCCAGGATATACCTCTGCAGCAGGATGCCAAAGAAGGCAAGATCACCACCCAGTACAGCATGAAACCCTGTGAAAAAATCGGTCTTCTGAAAGTCGACTTCCTGGGATTGCGTAACCTCACGATCCTCGGTAATGCGATCGACATCATCGAAAAAACCCATGACCTGAAGCTCGACCTGCATACTATCCCCATCGACGACGAAAAAGTGTACAGGATGCTGACCCGGGGCGAAACCGCCGGTGTGTTCCAGATCGAGAGTCCCGGCATGATCAAGCTGGCCCGGGACCTGGGTCCGACCTGCTTCGCTGACCTCACCGCCATGATCGCGCTGTTCCGCCCTGGCCCCATGGCCTGGATCAATGACTTCATCGCGGCCAAACACGGCAAGAAAAAAGCCCGCTATCCCTACCCCACGCTCGAATCCATCCTCAGTGAAACCTACGGCATCGCGGTTTATCAGGAACAGATCCAGCAGATCGCCTGCGTATTCGCCGGATTCTCTCTGGGTGATGGCTACCTGCTGATCAAAGCCATTGGCAAGAAGATTGCCGCCATGATCGAAGAGATGAAGGTGAAATTTATCGAAGGGGCGATGAAAACCAGCGGCGTGACCGAAAAAAAAGCCGAGGAAGTGTTCAGCTTTATCGAGCCCTTTGCCCGCTACGGCTTCAACAAATCTCATGCTGCCTGCTATGCCCGCCTGACATACGAGACCGCCTACCTGAAAGCGAACTACCCGGTCGAATACATGGCCGCCGTACTCACATCTGAAGTGGCTGATACGGACAAGCTGGCTTTCTATATCAACGAGTGCAACCACATGGGCATCTCGGTCGTGGGACCGGATATCAATAAGAGCAACCAGGAATTTTCGATCGAAGGGCACACCATCCGCTTCGGGCTGGAAGGGATCAGGAATGTAGGTACCGCATCCATAGATCTCATCGTCGAACAGCGAAAAGATAAGGAATTCGACTCCATGCTTGACTTCTGCAACCGGGTGGACGGCCGCAGCTGCAACCGGAAAGTATTGGAAAGCCTGGTCAAAAGCGGAGCTTTTGACAAATTCGGCAACCGCAATCAGCACCTGACCTGCATTGACACTGTACTGTCCCTGTCGTCCAGAGACCAGAAAGCCAGGACCAATGGACAGACCAGCATGTTCGGGGCCACCGAGACCCGGGCTGCCGAAGCCCCCCTGCCTCTGCCTCAGGTCGAAGAAGTACCGATCAGCGAAAAACTGACCTGGGAGCGGGATCTGCTTGGGTACTATTTTTCCCAGCATCCGCTCTCCATGTTCACTGATTTCATCACCCGCGAGGGTATCGCCCCGATCAGTAAATGCAAGCATCTCGCCTCGGAAAGCAAAATCAAGACCATGGGTATCGTCCGTTCGGTCCGCCAGATCGTGACCAAGAAAAAAACCCCCATGGCCTTTGTCCAGCTGGAAGACGAACGCGATCATGTCGAGCTGGTCGTCTTCCCGAAAACCTATCAGGAAACCGTTGCGGTCTGGTCCTCCGGTGCTATCGCGGTGGTCGAAGGTAAAATAGATTTCAAGGACGATGAGCCCAAGCTCATCGTGGAAAAAGCCTACGTTGCAGAATCTTCGTCCATGTCTGCAGAACCGGGCACCTCCACGGCGAAACCGTCCGAACACCCCGACAACGTGCCGGAAAAGAAAAGCATTACGATCCGTCTGACCTCAAAAAAGTGCTGCAGCGCGATCTTAGAACAGCTCCAGACCCTGTTCGCTTCTAATCCCGGCCCGGTTCGTGTTACACTCATCCTGCATTCCGAAAGCCCTCAGCAAAAAACCATTACCACTGACATCCTGACCTCCTCTGATAATTCCGTCTTGATCGCTATCGAACGCATCGCCGGTGTTCATACGTTTTCGCTGGAATAAACACATACCAAAAGGCAGAACATGGACATCACCTTCCTCGGAGCCAACGACACGGTTACCGGTTCCTGCTATCTGGTGAAAACCATCGAAAGCACTTTTCTAGTGGACTGCGGGATGTTCCAGGGCACCCGCGAACTGGAAGAACGGAACTATGAACCGTTCCTTTTTGACCCCAAAGCGGTCGACTTCATGCTCCTGACCCATGCACATATCGACCACTCCGGTCTCATCCCCAAGCTCATCAATCAGGGATACCGCTCCCCCATTTACAGCACACCCGCCACCCGGGACCTCTGCGAAGTCATGCTGCTGGACAGCGCTCACATCCAGGAAGAAGAATTCGAATGGAAAAACCGTAGGCGCATGCGGGCCGGCGAACCGCTCCTCGAACCTGTCTACTCGATCGAGGATGCCGGAAAATGCATGGAATATTTCAAAACCCCTCCCTATAACAAATCCATCCAAGTAGCAGAAGATGTTTCTTTCTGCCTGCGGGATGCCGGGCACATCCTAGGATCCAGCTCGATAGAACTCACGGTCATTGAATCAGGCAAGAGTATGAAAGTTGTCTTTTCCGGGGACATCGGCAATGCCGAGCAGGCCATCGTGAAAAACCCTACCCCGAGCGACACCGCTGATTATGTTCTGATCGAGACTACCTATGCCTCGCGTCAGCATAAATCCAGAAGCGATACGCTCCTAGAGTTCAAAGCTATTTTGAAAGAATGCTTTGCATCAGAAGGCAACATCGTCATCCCCGCCTTTGCCGTCGAACGTACGCAGGAACTGGTCTATGTCCTCGGTCAGATGTACCGTGCCGGAGAGCTTCCGGATATCCCGGTTTTCATCGACAGCCCGCTTGCTATTTCCTCTACTGATATTTTCCGCAAGCACCCGGAATGCTATAACCAGGAGACCTGGGATATAGTACAGAGCGGGGAAAGCCCCCTCGACCTGCCGACGCTGAAGTATACCCGCACGGCCGAAGAATCAAGATCCATCAATGCCGTGCACAAAGCCATCATCATCTCTGCCAGCGGCATGTGTCATGCCGGACGGATCAAGCACCACCTGAAGCACAATCTCTGGCGTCCGGAGAGCCATATCATCTTCGTCGGCTACCAGGCAGAGGGAACCACCGGCAAAAAAATCATCGACGGGGCGACTTCGGTCAGACTGTTCAATGAAGATATCGCGGTCAAAGCTCATATCCACACCCTCGGCGGCTTTTCGGCCCACGCCGACCAGATTGGCCTCAGCAACTGGCTCAATCACATCGCCCCACCGCCGGCCAAGGTATTCCTCACTCACGGAGAAGGCGAGTCCATGCGGTTCTTTTCGTACTTCCTCACCACCGAAAACCACTACCGCGTCGTCATCCCCCAGTGGAAACAGACCATACACCTGCGGTCCCCTCTTCTATTTACAGAATAAACCCATGTGGTACAATATAAAGAAATATTGACGAAACCACCAAAGCCGTGTACTATTTCAGTGATTTATACCTCTGACCATTTACCAATCAAAGGGAGCAGTAGAAACATGAACAACGGCAAGTTAACCAAGATCATCTATCCGATCATGCTGGGGTACACGGTCCTCGCCGCTCTAGTGCCGTCTGCATTCGCCTTTGGCCTGACCAATCCTATCTCAGGCGTCAGCGACCTCCGCGATCTGATCAACAACCTCCTCAACTGGATGATGGGCTTCATCGGCATTATCGCTGTCGTTTACCTCATGATGGCAGGATTCAAGTATGTCACCGCCGGCGGCGATTCCAAAAAAGCACAGGAAGCCAAAGAAGGCATCACCCAGGCGATTATCGGTATCGCGATCGCCGTCATTGGATATCTGCTCGTCTCTCTCGTCTTCGAGGTCCTCCAGGTCAATAAGGACATCACAAAAAACGCCTTAGGTCAATAAGGACATCACAAAAAACGCCTTAGGTCAATA
>MNZT01000022.1 GCA_001873755.1 Candidatus Wirthbacteria bacterium CG2_30_54_11
AAAAATGCTCAGCAATACTTGAAACCCGGAATCACGTTTGAGCTCCTTGACCAGGAGGCGTATCGCTTCGATGACAACGAATTTGCAGGCATGATGCAAAAGGCCAGGAAAGAACTATTTCAGAAAATCCTTGTCCCTGATTTACATATTATTAAACTTTGACTCCCCACTACTTTTGAGGCTCATCTCTTGACTGGAAAAGACTGTCGGGGCTTTTTTGTACCCGGTCAGAGTATGGTATGAGGTACAAAAATAATCCGTTCGCTCATGTCAGTCGTAAGGAGGTAAGTTCCCTCTATGATGCCTGGTTCTTTGAATATCAGGTCGGGGCTGGACTGGAGGGGTTCCAATGTAAATGAATCATAGTCAATTTCCCTCTCCAGGGGGATCTCGCCGGTGCCGGCCTGTTTCTGGATTACGCTCGTGTAGGCTGCACCCTCGGCAGTCGAAATTTTGAAAGGCAGGGTGTAGGTGTAGCTCAGCATGAGGCTGGAACTCGGGACGATGCGGATGGTATCGGAGAGGACTGTTTTTCCCAGCTCCTCGTAGACTTCCGTGATGCTCAGCTTGCCTTCGGTCTGTTCTGCGGTGGTCGCTTCGATCAGCGTACTGCCCTTGGGGATATAGATCCGCTGGTAATTGATCACATGGTCGCTGGGCCATTCCCATGAACCGGTATGCTGGTAGGTGATGGTCAGTTTGTCGGTGATCGTGCCGTCAGTTGCGATAGTGGTGATGAGGCGGTACCTCGGGACGATGAACTGACTGGCTTTGGTCGCGCTCAGATTGGCCGTATTCACCATGAGGTAGTCAGCGGTCGAGGACTGGACTTCTCCGGACCAGGAGTTCCGGGACAGCAGCAGCTGGGCCTGGGGATTTTCCATGTAGAGCTGGATATCCTTCTGGGCAAGGTTGGATTTCAGAATATCAAAGGCCTTGGTCCAGTCAGCACGGTTGAGGTGCAGCACGCGGTCCAGGACGACCTGGGAGAGGTCGATGAGGAACCGTTTGGGATCCTGATCTGCCGCAAATTCGACGGTGACCTTGTACTGGATCAGAGAGACGACATTGTCAGCTGTGACGACCTCGTTCCACTGCGGGAGGTAGACCGGACCGGTCAGAGCCAGGAGGTCGCGGACGACTTCGGGCGTGATGCCGATCATTCCATCGACGTTGTTGCCCGAGCCTGTTTCATAGAGGCTCATGACCTGCTGGGCTGAGGTCGGGAAGTCAGGAGACCAGTTGGCATCGCGCATGCCCCAGCACTGCGTCAGCTTCTGGAGGGGCTTGGGCGGGAGTTTACACAGGCCCTGGACCTGGATCTGACCGTCAGGGTTGTAGACATTGTCCGTGAAGAGATTCTCAAATTTTCCATCGGCAAAGGTCAAAATGGCATAGCTTCCGATGAAACCACCGGTCGGCCTCAATTCAGAATTATTCTGGAAAAGGATCAGATAGTGGCGGGCGCCGTTGTGCCCCAGTATATCCGGGAGGACGCTGGCCAGATCGTAGACCTGGCTGATGATATCGCGGAGCGTCGCGATCTTGGCCTGGCCTTCTGCCACCTGAGCGCGGGTAGAGGTGTCGAGGTCGCTGGGATTGATTGCATCGAGCAGCGTCCTGGCCGCATCGAAATCGTCGAGAGCGAGCTTCAGCTGGGGCCGGGAGATGGAGAGCACGGTCATGATCTGGCTGGTATAGTCGGCCATGGAGCTCTGGTCAGTTACCTGGGAAGAGTTTTTCCCTTTCAGAATATCGGTCATGGGAGAGAGGGCAGAAGTGAGCGTGTACCCGCCCTCTGCGATGTGCAGGGCGCTTTCGATGATTCGTTCTCCGGTCGTGAGACGGCCGGAAATAATCGGTACGGATTGAACGATGGAATCTTTCTGCAGCTCAGAGAGGGCCGCTTCCAGACTGGTCTGAGCTTTTAGAAATTCCTCTCTGGCAGTATCGAATTCCTGCGCCGAGATGGCTTCCTGGGCCAGACGCAGGTGATCCTGGCCGGTCAGCGCTTCCGCATAGACGCCACGGTAGAGGTTCAGCGAAGTCTGATACAGTAGACTGCCTATGGCGAGCAGGATGGCGAGCGTCAGGACAGCCCCGCTCATGAGAGCGCGGTTCAGGAAGAGTCGGGGAAATGAGTGGTTGCCGGCACGGGTGCGAGTGGCTGCTGTGCGGGGGGGCGGTGCGGCTGAGAGATCGGCAGACAATCTCGATCCGCCGGCGGTATTGGGATAGATGGAGTGCAGGGAGGGAGGACGGAGGGCGGCCGGCCGGTCGGATGACTGCCTCAGATCAAGCGTTTTGCGGGCAAAGGTGGAAAATGTCCGTGGCCTCTCGACCGCATAGGGCGTGGGCTTGGGTGCCTGGGGCCTGGGGGCCATGGCCGGTCGCTGAACCTTTGGTCTGGCCGGCCACCGGATCGTGAGCCGTATGGTCATCAGCCTGTACAGCATGACAAAAGGGAACGAGAGGATGTCACGCGTCCAGTCGATGAGATTCAGGAGGGGAGAGGGATCGTGCCTGCGCACAACTTCGAACTGAGAGCGCGATGGTCGGCGCTGGCTCATCTGCCGGGGGGATTTATGGCCAAAGGGAATACGAGCCACGCGACCAAGACCTTCGGGGTGCCGCTGGCTGGCGGAAGGGGACGGGAGATTTGAAGGCTGCTTGCCGGTCGGCAAGGTGTCCTCGCGGTATATATGGTAGCTTTGGACAGAGCCTCTATTTGCGGGTATAGTTACCCACGGTCATGATAGTCGAAATCGTCCCCGGATTCAAACAATTTAGAGCGTTTCCATGCGATTTTTGCTGATCAATCCCTGGATCTATGATTTTGCAGCGTACGACCTGTGGATGAAACCTCTCGGGCTGCTTTATCTGTCGTCGGTTTTTAAGGCTTACGGGCACGAAGTGCAGCTCATTGACTGTCTTGATTCCTTTGATCGCGATGGGCGATTTGGCACCCACAGGCTGCACGCTGAAGAAGTCAAAAAGCCTTTGCCTCTTTCTTCAGTGCCGAGACGCTACAAACGGTACGGAATGCCTCTTGACGAGTTCTCGGGTTTGCTCGAAAAACAGCAGGTTCCTGATGCCATTTGCCTGACCTCCATGATGACCTACTGGTATCCCGGAGTTCAGAAGGCGGTTGAATTTTGTCGTTCCCGGTTCCCCGAAGTTCCTATATATCTGGGCGGAGTTTACGCGACGCTGTGCCCGGAGCACGCGTCGCATATCCTGCCGGAAGTCACATTGCTGCCAGGTTTTGGTATTGATTCCTTATTCCAACAATGCCTGCCCGGGTCTTCTTCTTATCCAAAAGGTTGGAAGTGTGAGGACGGGGGTCTTTTTTCGTACGAGCCTGACTATGGCCTCTATCCCGATCTTGTTTCGGCGAGCATTCTGACTTCGATCGGCTGTCCGCTGCACTGCACATACTGCGCTTCGCGTACGCTCCAACCGGCGTTCATTCAGCGGCCGGTAGCTGATGTCCTGACCGAAATTGATCATTTGATCGACACGACCGGGGTCGGTGATATTGCTTTCTACGATGACGCCTTGCTGTGGAACCGGGAACGCCATGCCAAACCGTTGTTCCAGGCCATCTGGGAACGGAATTATTCCGTTCGATTTCATCTTCCCAATGGGATCCACATCCGGGAGATCGACGAAGAGCTGGCTTCGCTTCTGTTTTCCTGCCATGTAGAAACCTTGAGACTGTCCTTTGAATCCAGCTCGCCTGACCGACAGAAGGATTCGTCTTCGAAAGCTTCTGTCCAGGACTTGGAACGTGCGGTAAAACTGTTCGTGAGGTCGGGCTATCGGGCTTCCTCTCTTCATGTGTATGTCCTGATGGGTTTACCCGGCCAGTCACTGGCCGAGGTCAGGGAGTCAGCGGCCTTTGTTCATTCACTTGGCTGTCAGGTGGACCTGGCCGAGTATTCCCCGGTACCGCATACGGTGGAGTTCAAACGATCGCTTGCGATCAATTCTGCTATCGCTGAGGAGCCGCTTCTGCAGAACAATACGATCTTTCCCCTGCTTTCCGACCGGGCTGATTTCAGGGCTATGGAGCAGTACAAAAGCAGGGTAAGTCAAAAGAATAAACAGTTGAAATAAATTCAAAAATTCAAAAATTAGCGATTGCGAATTTATCAGACGGTTGGTATACTGTCGCCACGCGTGTGAAATCAAGTGACTGGTGAAATCTATCTCCTATGGAGGCTTGGTATGCTGAAGACACCGCTCTATGACCGTCACGTCCAGCTGGGGGGTACGGTAATCGATTTCGGTGGATGGGGTATGCCTGTCCAGTATACGAATGTCGTAGAAGAGCACCGCACGACCAGAGAAAAAGCGGGGCTTTTTGATATCTGCCACATGGGGGAATTTCAGGTCACCGGACCGGATGCCTTTGCATTTCTTCAGTCCGTCGTCAGCCGCAATCTCGAAGGACAGGAAGTCGGACAGATGAAATTGTCCGTCATCACCAACGAACGCGGTGGCATTATTGATGATCTGACCGTCTATCTGATGAGCCCGGAGCGCTACATGGTAGTGACCAATGCCGGGACGAAGGACAAGGACTTCGCCTGGTTTTTGAAGGCAAAGGCGGACAAAGGATATGCCAATGTCGAGATCAAGGATGTCAGCGCCGAGACCGGGAAGCTTGATCTTCAGGGACCTCTCTCAGAGATCATCCTGCAGCCTCTGGTCAAGGACGATCTGGCGCCTTTAAAATTTTACTACGCCATGGAAACCGAGATCATGGGCAAACCGGGCATCGTTTCGCGCAGCGGCTATACCGGCGAAGACGGATTTGAGATCTATGCGCCCTGGGATTTCATCGGCACGGTCTGGGACAAACTATTGGAGCTCGGGGCGCCTTATGGCCTGAAGCCTATCGGACTGGGTGCCCGCGACACGCTTCGTCTCGAGGCTGGCATGATGCTCTATGGCCACGAGATGAACGAGGATATCACGCCGCTTCAGGTCGTATACGGCTGGGTGACCAATCTGGAAAAGCCATTCATCGGGTCTGATGCCATCCGTCATGAAAAGGAAGTGGGATTGAGTCAGAAGCTCGTTGGCTTCGAAATGGTCGACCGCGGCATCGCGCGCAATGACTACAAGATATTCAAAGACGGTCAGGAGATCGGTCGGGTTACCTCAGGTACTTTTTGTCCAACCATAAACCAAGCTGTCGGACTGGGATTCGTCCCCATGCAGTTCCGCGATGTGGGGACCGAGATCGAGATCCAGATCCGGGACAAGATGGCCAAAGCCAGGATAGTGAAACTGCCGTTCTACAAACGGGAAAAAGTATAACTTTATCTTTTTATCTCAGGGAGCGAGATCATGTCGAAACCCAATCCTACTGACCTCAAATACACCAATGAGCACGAATGGGCAAAGGATAACGGCGACGGTACCGTTACCATGGGCATCACCGATCACGCCCAGCATTTGCTTACTGATATTGTATATGTTGAACTTCCTGCTCTCGGCAAACAGGTCGTGCAGGGCAAGCAGGCTGCGGTGGTTGAATCGGTCAAATCTGTTTCCGATGTCTATGCCGCCGTCTCCGGCGAAGTGATCGAAGCCAATACGGCGCTCGAAGGTTCTCCCGAAACTGTGAACCAGGATGCCTTTGTCGCTGGCTGGATCATGAAGATCAAGATGTCAGCCCCGGCTGAGCTTGGGAACCTCATGGATGCTGCCGCCTACGATGCATTCATCGCTGAGTCACATTAAAGACAGTAGCCAGTTGCAAGTAGCCAGAGGCCAGGGGTTCCGTTTATTGTTTTCATTTGGAATGTCATCCCCGCGCAGGCGGGGATCCACCTGGTTTGCTAGCGCATCAGGATCCTAGTCATGGATTCCCGCCTTCGCGGGAATAACAGCATTGTTCAGGGATAATCGACAGAGTTACCGTACTCATACTTTAGACGAGGTAGGGCTATGGATTATGTCCCACACACCACGGCAGACCAGCAGAAGATGCTGCGTGCGGTCGGGGTCGGTTCGGTTGACGCACTGTTCGCTGACATTCCGGAAAAGTATCGTCTGAAGGATTTGCTCAAGTTGCCTGCCCCACTGACCGAGCAGGAAGTGTCGGGACTGATGGCATCACTGGCCTCATCCAACACTATTCCCGGTCATACCTTCATGGGTGCCGGTGCCTATCATCATTTCATTCCAGCTGTCGTTGGTCATGTGATCGGGCGGTCAGAATTTTATACTGCCTATACACCGTATCAGGCTGAGATCAGCCAGGGTATCCTGCAGGCCATCTACGAATACCAGTCCATGATCGCCGGTCTGACCGGCATGCAGGTCGCCAATGCGTCCATGTATGACGGTGCTTCGGCCATGGCAGAGGCAGCGGTGCTTACGGCCAAGACGCTTCGCCGGACAAAGATCGTCGTGGCCAGGTCGGTGCATCCTGAATATCGCGGCACGACCAGAACGTATTGCTGGTCAAATGGGTACGAAGTGGTGGAAGTAGGCTATGACGCAGATGGCCAGATCGACAAGGCAGCGCTTACCGCAGCAGTTGATGACAACACTGCCGCCGTGCTCGTGCAGTCACCCAACTTTTTCGGAGTGATCGAAGATATCGCAGCTATCGAGCCGGCAGTGCATGCCAAGGGCGCGGCTCTGGTAGTCGGGTTCACCGAAGCGATCTCGCTCGGTATGCTGAAGCCGGCCGGTGTGCAGGGAGCGGATATCGTAGTAGGCGAAGGTCAGAGCTTCGGCAACCCGCTGAACTACGGCGGACCGTACCTGGGCGTCTTCACCTCCAGTGAAAAATACATGCGCAAGATCCCGGGCCGCATCGTGGGAGAGACGCTTGATCGCAACGGCAAACGAGGCTATGTCCTCACTCTTCAGGCTCGTGAGCAGCACATCAGACGCGAAAAAGCGACCTCAAACATCTGTTCCAATGAAGCGCTCTGTATGCTGGCGGCCGCTGTCTACATGGTCAGCCTCGGCAAGAACCTGAAGCCACTTGCAGAGCTTAACTACCAGAAAGCTGAATACCTGAAGGACCGTCTGGCTTCACTGCCCGGTTGGAAACCGGTATTTTCCGGTCCGACTTTCAATGAATTCGTCATGCAGTGTCCTGATGCCAAAGGTGTCAATGCCAAGCTCAAAGCCAAAGGCATCCTGGGCGGCTATGAAGCCGGTAAGGACTATGCTGACTTGAATAATTCTCTGGTCTTCTGTGCGACCGAGATGGTGAGCCGGGCGGATATTGACCAGGTAATAGAGATCGTCAAGTAGGCCAGCCATGTAGAGACGTTGCAATGCAACGTTCCTACGGGACTATATCGTGACTATTCATTGGAGGAACCATGGAACTGATATTTGAAAAAAGCCAACCCGGACGACAGGCCACCACAATTCCGGCCTGCGATGTGCCTCAGAAAAAGGTGAGTATTCCTGCGACCCTGCTTCGCGATGGTGTTGGATTGCCTGAGGTCGCAGAGGTAGACCTCATGCGCCACTACACCAGTCTCTCCAGACGCAACTTCGGCGTCGACAGCGGCATGTACCCGCTCGGATCCTGCACCATGAAATACAATCCCAAGGTAAATGAGAACGCGGCGAAGCTTTCCGGCTTCACGGATATCCATCCTTATGCACCTGAGGAATGGACCCAGGGGAATCTCCGGATGATGTTCGAACTCAGGGCGTACCTCAGTGAGATCCTCGGCATGGCAGACTTCACCCTGCAGCCAGCCGCCGGTGCACATGGCGAGCTCACGGGCAATATGGTGATGAAGAAATATTTTGAGAAAAAGGGAGAGAAGCGTACTAAAATGTTCGTCCCCGATGCGGCCCATGGTACCAATCCGGCTTCCACTGCTCTCAGCGGTTGTGAGATTATCACGGTACGTTCCAATGCCGAAGGCGGCGTGGATCTCGATCATCTGAAAGAGTTGATGGCAGACGATGTCGTGGGACTGATGCTCACCAATCCCAATACGGTCGGACTGTTCGAACGAAATATCGAACAGGTCATCAGCATCGTCCATGCCAGGGGCGGCCTCTGCTACTGCGATGGTGCCAATACCAATGCTTTCATGGGAGTGAACCGGCCGGGCGACCTCGGATTTGATGTCATCCAGCTGAATCTGCACAAATCATTTTCTACTCCGCACGGCTGCGGCGGGCCCGGCAGCGGGCCGGTCGGCGTGGCGAAGCATCTGGTCGACTTCCTGCCGTATCCCCGGGTGATCAAGACCGGCGAAAAGTATTCCTTTGATTTCGACTGCCCCGATTCCATCGGCCGGGTCAAAGCGTTCTACGGCAACTTCAATGTCATGGTCAAAGCCTACGCCTACATCCGTTCACTGGGCGCGGCCGGTCTGCGCCGGGCCAGCGAAAATGCAGTGCTGAACGCCAATTATGTCATGGCGAAGCTCAAGAATCACTATCAGGTCGCCTTTGACCGCATCTGTATGCACGAGTGCGTGTTCACCGGGGATAAACAGGTCAGAGAGAGCGGCGTCCATACCGCTGACATTGCCAAACGGCTGCTGGATTATGGTTATCATCCTCCCACCATCTATTTCCCTTCTATCGTCTCCGAAGCCCTGATGATTGAGCCCAACGAGACCGAAAGTATGGAGACCCTTGACGCATTTTGCGACACCATGATCAAGATCGCCGGGGAAGCGAAAGACAATCCGAAACTCCTCCACGATGCGCCGATCACCACGCCGGTCAGCCGTATGGACGATGTGAAGGCTGCCAGAGAGCCGAACATATGCTGGAAGTGCTAGAGAGGTTTTGTGTGTCTGGTTATTAACGAAATCGTAGAGGCGTTGCATTGCAACGCCTCTGTCCATCCTGGAATATCGATAGCCTGACTGGAACGTTGCAGTGCAACGTTTCTACAAAAGGGTCAAAAGAGGACAACGATGTCGATCAGATTGAAAGACTGGGATTATAGTCATAACTGGTATTATTTCGTCACAATTTGTACTGGAGACAAAAAGCCGTCCTTTGGGAATATCGCCAATGAAAGGATGAAATTATCTCCACATGGACTGCTTGCACAACAATGCTGGGCTGAGATTCCTTTTCATTTCCCATTTGTCGTTTTGGATGAATTTGTCATCATGCCGGATCATGTGCATGGGATTGTGATCATTGACCATTCGAATGGACAGGGCAATGGGAATTGTAGAGACGTTGCAGTGCAACGTCCCTACAACGGGCTTGCGGAGACTATGTCGGCGATATCGCCGAAGGCTGGTTCACTATCCGTTGTCATCCGGTCGTACAAATCGGTGGTGACGAAAATGATAGGAATTGCCGACACTCACGCGCATTTTTCCTGGCAGCCCCGCTTTTTCGACCGCATCATCAGGAATGAACGAGAATTGGATGCAGTGCGCGCCTACATCCGCAACAATCCGCTGAAATGGAAATTGGATCGAGATCATCCAGACAATATTGAGTTTTGAGAATATGCAGATCAAACGAAAACCCGACTGGCTGAAGGTGAAACTTCCCAATACCTCTGAATTCAAACAGGTCAAAGGCACACTGACCCGCTATCAGCTGCATTCGGTCTGCCAGGAGGCCATGTGCCCCAATATCACGGAGTGCTTCCACTCCGGCACGGCGACCTTCCTCATCCTCGGCGACGCGTGCACCCGGCACTGCCTGTACTGCAATGTGCAGCACCGCAGGCCGGTCAGTCTTGATATCGAGGAACCGGCGAGGCTTGCCGCTGCGGTCAAGGAACTGGGACTCAAATATATCGTCATCACCTCCGTGACCCGGGACGACCTGCCGGATGGCGGCGCCAGCATCTTCGCTGAGTGCATCGAACGACTGCATGCTGAGGTGCCGAAGTGCAAGGTTGAAGTGCTCATCCCTGACTTCCTTGGGAACAAAGCATCCTTGAACCTGGTCATCGCGGCAAAGCCAGATGTGCTCAATCACAATATTGAAGTGGTGAGGCGGATGTTCCCTTCGCTTCGCCCTCAGGGTGACTACCAACGTTCCCTTGAACTTATCCGTCGGGCCGCTGCCTCGGATACGATCAGCAAGTCAGGGTTCATGGTCGGGGTCGGGGAGACGATCGATGAAGTACACGAGCTGCTTGAGGACTTGAAAGCCACTGGCTGCGAGCGGGTGACCATCGGGCAGTACCTCCAGCCGTCGCGCGAACACTGGACTGTGGATCGGTACTATACACCTGAAGAATTTGAAAACTTGAAGCACTATGCACTTTCGCTTGGCTTTACCCATGTCGAGAGCGGACCGCTGGTCCGCAGTTCATACCATGCCGCACAGGCACTTAACGAGGAACTAGTATGAAGACGGCGAATTCGGTGTACAAGATCCCGCAGGGGAAACTGCTCAAGGTGTCGTTGACCTATGACGAAGCGGCGCAGACGATCAGTGAAGTGCAGTTGTACGGAGATTTTTTTATCCATCCGGAGGTATCGCTGGAACTGATCGAGCAGGCGCTTCGTGCGGTTTCTCTTCAGACAGAGTCCATCGTGCAGGCTGTCTCGGAGACGGTGGAAGCCAATGCGATACAGCTGTTCGGCATCACGCCTGAGGGCATCGCTCAGGGAATTTTGCTTTGCATTGAGGAGGGGAAATGAACAACGAACTAGGAGGTAGGAAGTACGAAATCCGAATTATTCGGGACGGAGCGCGCAAGGGCGCCCAGAACATGGGACTTGACGAAGCAGTTCTCGAAGGCGTCATCGCCGGGACCAGTCAACCGACCATCCGTCTGTACGGCTGGGAACCTGCGACACTGTCGATTGGATATTTTCAAAGCTTGAAGTCTGAGGTCGACCTGGAAGCCTGCCAGCGCTTCGGCGTGGATGTCCTCAGACGCAGCACCGGCGGCGGCGCTGTGTTCCATCAGTTTGAAGTCACCTACAGTCTGGTTGCGCCGGTGGGATTTTGTGGTATACCTGAAGGTATCCTTCCTTCATATCAGTGCATCTGCCAAGGGATCATCTGCGGGTTGAAACGGTTGGGCGTTGAGAGTCAGTTCGTCCCCCTGAACGACATCATTGCGAGTGGAAAAAAAGTGTCCGGAAATGCGCAGACCAGACGCAAAGGGATTATTCTCCAGCACGGGACGATCCTTCTCCGTGTCGATGTGGACAAGATGTTCACGGTGCTGAAAGTTCCGTCTGAAAAAATGAGGGACAAGATCGTGCAGGATGTGAAGCAGAGGGTCACCGGGATCAGTGATGTCCTGGGGCGAGAAGTGGGCTTTGAGGAAACTAGTGAAGCCTTGGCATCCGGATTCGTCGATGCGCTGGGATGTACGCTGGTGCCGGGAGCCTTCACCGCCACGGAGCTCGCTCTGGCTGAACAGCTGGCACAGGACAAGTACGCGAGTGCTAAGTGGAACGAGAAGAGATAGATCAGACTGCGCTCGTATGATGTCATCCTCGCGAAAGCGGGCCGCCCTTGGCGAGCCTCGTCAAAGACGGGGATCCATCCTTTATCTTTTTCTTTTCTGGATCCCCGATCGGGTCGAGGATGACATTTTTTAGAGGTGGCAAAATGTCAGAACTATACGATTTGATCGTGATCGGTTCCGGGCCGGGAGGCCATGAGGCAGCAGTCAAGGCGGGTGAGCTTGGCGCCCGGGTGGCCATCGTGGAGAAGGGTGAACTGGGCGGCACCTGCACCAATGTAGGCTGTATCCCGACCAAGGCGCTGCTGGCCTGCAGCAAGAAGTACGCGGAGCTGGGCAAACTGAAACGTATGGGAATTTCGGTCGAGAACCCCTCGTTCGATTTCGCGGCGATCAAGCGCCACCAGGCCCAGGCCATCAGGATCGGCCGGCTCGGGGTGCAGCAGCTCCTGGGCGAAGCTCATGTCGACCTGATCTCCGGTGAAGGGCACATCACGGCTCCGGGCAAGGTGGAAGTCACTGCCGCAGACGGCACGAAAACTTTGCTGGAGGGCAAGAATATTCTGATTGCCTGGGGCTCTGTGGTTTCGCTTCTCCCCGGTTTCGAGCTTTCAGAAAGGGTTATTACCTCTGATGGGTTTCTCACACTCACTCAGCTGCCCGAGAGCATGGTCATTATCGGCGGGGGAGTGATCGGCGTGGAGTTCGCGACTTTCCTCTCCGAACTGGGGCGTCAGGTCACGGTGGTGGAATTTCTGCCTCAGATCCTGCCGTACGATGATGCAGAGACTGCGGGTTTTGTCCGCTCAGAGATGGAAAAATGTGGAGTGGTGTTTCATACGGCCACCAAGGTCCAGTCCATTACGGATACCGGTTCTGGCGTGACCGCTGTGGCGGTTGGACCTGACGGAGAGGTCAACCTCGAAGCCGCCTATTCACTCATGTGCGTCGGACGCAAGCCTTTGCTTTTTGAAGAGGAGCTTGCCGTTCTTGGCATCGCATACGACAAGCGCGGGGTCAAGGTTGACGAAAAGCAGATGACTTCAGTCCCTGGTATCTATGCCATCGGTGATGTGACCGGTGGGGTGCTGCTTGCTCATCGTGCTTCCAAGCAGGGCAAAGCGTTTGCCAGCCGGCTGTTCGGGGACGGTTTTGTCCGTTTTACAGAAGAGAGCGTGCCGTCGGTGGTCTATACCCATCCCAATGTCGCCCGGGTAGGAATTACCGAAAAGCAGGCCGCCGAGCAGGGTTTGACCGTGGAGATCGTGCGGTTCGACTTCGGGGCCAACGCTCTGGCCCGGATCGAATTGATGGGCAGTGGATTTGTGAAACTGCTGTTTTCTGATACCATGCTTATCGGCGCCACTGTCGTGGGAGCGCAGGCAAGCGAACTGATCGCGCTGCTCGGGTTCATCGTTTCCAATCACCTCGGGAAAAAAGAACTGGACAGTTTCATTCTCGCTCACCCGACCCTGAGCGAAATTGTGTGGAAATAATTTTTTAGGAGCAGACATGACAGAAAAACAGATCGTGCACATCCCCATGGACGTACCCCGCGACATGCGCGGAGAGTATGAGAAAAACTATCTGATGCTCACTCACGAGTCCGGCAACCTCATGCTTTTTGCCGGTGACCAGAAAGTTGAGCACCTGAACGATGACTTCTTTGGCAAAGATATCGCAGCAGAAGATGCTGACCCTGAGCACCTGTTCCGGATCGCAAGCAAAGCGAAGATCGGCGTGTTCGCGGCTCAGCTGGGCCTCATCGCCCGTTATGGCGAGAGCTATCCAGAGGTTCCATACCTGGTCAAAGTAAATTCCAAGTCTCCCATCGTACCTACCGAACAGGAAGACCCGTTCAGCAACCAATGGTATGACATCCAGCAGGTCGTGGAGTTCAAGGAGAACAGTGGCCTCAATATCCTTGGTGTCGGCTACACGGTCTACCTCGGCAGCGAGTACGAGAACCAGCAGCTGCAGCAGGCCGCCCAGGTCATCTACGAAGCGCATCAGAACGGCCTGATCTCGGTACTCTGGATGTATCCACGCGGCAAAGCCGTGAAGGACGAACGGGACCCGCACCTCGTAGCCGGAGCGACTGGTACCGCAGCGTGCCTGGGCACCGATTTCGTCAAAGTGAACTTCCCGAAGAAAGCCGGCGTCGATATCTACGCCGCGTTCCAGGAAGCGGTCAAGTCGGCCGGCCGGACCAAGGTCGTCTGTGCAGGCGGCGGCTCCCAGGACGCCAAGAGCTTCCTCCAGTCTCTACATGACCAGATCCATGTGAGCGGAGCCTCGGGCAATGCCACCGGCCGCAACATCCATCAGCGTCCCCTGGACGAGGCTGTAAGGCTGACCAATGCTATCTACGCGATCACGGTAGAAGGCGCGACTGTTGAGCAGGCGTTGAATGTTTACAAAGGGCAGAAATAAGCCCCTCAGTTCGGATACCTGTGAGGGGTTGCATCGCGACCTCCGTGTTTCGTCATGCTGAACTTGTTTGCCCGCCGGAGCTTCAGCGAAGGAGGGTTTCAGCATCTCCAGATAAGACAGGATAGACCCTGAAACCAGAGAGACCCCGAAACAAGTTCGGGGTGACGGATGATCAGAGGAGAACGGATGTGCTGTTTTGTTGATTCTTTGAGGACCAATGATGTTGAAGCTTGTCTTGATCCGTCACGGGCAGAGCCAGTGGAATCTGGAGAACCGGTTCACCGGGTGGACCGATGTCGATATTTCAGAGACAGGGGTAAAGGAGGCACATCACGCGGCTGAGCTCCTAAAAGAGGGAGGTTATACCTTCGACCTCTGTTACACTTCGCTGCTCAAACGCGCTATTCGTACCGGTTGGATCGTGCTCGATGATTTGGACCTCATGTGGATACCGGTGGTACGCGCCTGGGAACTGAATGAGCGGCACTATGGTGCTCTCCAGGGGCTGGACAAGAGCGAAACCGCGCAGAAGCACGGCGAAGAGCAGTTCTTCATCTGGCGGCGAAGCTATGACGTGCCGCCGCCAGCGCTTATGCTCGATGATCCGCGGCATCCGCGGTTCGACCGGCGGTACGTCGGCCTGAGCGAAAAGCAACTTCCCTGTACCGAGTGTCTAAAGGATACCGTGAACCGGGTCGTCCCGTACTACGAACAGACGATCGTGCCTGCGTTGCGCGAGGGGAAACGGGTGCTCATCGCTGCTCACGGGAATAGCCTCCGGGCCCTGGTCAAATATCTGGACCACGTATCCGATGAGGATATCACGGGTCTGAACATCCCCACCGGTATCCCGCTCGTCTATGAGCTTGACGACAACTTGAAATCTGTCCGCCACTGCTACCTCGAGGACGAGGCCAAAGTGAAGGCTGCCATGGAGGCAGTAGCGAGCCAGGGGAAGAAATAACTGATGATCGAACGGGACTATCGGATCGTCTCTGCGCTTCAAGTCTAGAACTTGAAGCCGGAGACGATCTTTTTTTCTTTGCCTTCGCCGATCAGGACCTCGATCTCGACCAGGTCGCGGATTGAGGAATTGGCGAGTTTGCGTTTCAGCAGTTCATCCACCTGAAAGATGCCGGCGGAATTGTGCATGGAGATCTTGATCATGATGGGCTTCTGTGCCCCCTGGAGGATCTCGATCTTGTGTACGGCCAGGGAGGAGACGGAGTAGATGTTGATCTCGCCGGCTTCAAAGGCTATGCGGGAGCGCCCCTCGGTCATGTCGAGCGCGTCCGCGACCTTGACCACGCCGGCTTCCACGGTGTAGCACTTCGTCGACCCGTTGTGCGCGATCATGGCGTGGAGGATTTCGGAGCGCAGGATGATGACTTCGTCTGGTTCGTACACCGGGCTCAGGAGCCGGTCGATGATAGGGGCGGCGAGTGCGATGCTGAAGGCTTCATGTCCTTCTCTGTGCACGGACATGCCGATATCGTGGAGCAGGGAGGCGAGGAACACTATTACCTCGGCGTCGTCATACTCCATCTCATAGTCTTTTTCCACGCCGGTCTGGACCTCGTTCTGGTGCAGGAGCCTCAGGATGCGGAGCGCGATATTGGTCACGATGCGGATATGCACGGCGCCATGGTCGGGCATGCCGGTGCGGTCGACCGCATTGATATTGACGCATTTGTAGAGCTGTCCGATCTCGCGGTCTTTGTGCACGAGTTCGGCGACCGCTTTGAGTTTGCTGTTTTTATGTGCGGGGATAGTGATCTTCATCGGATAACCTTTGTTTTGATAGTAGATCAAGGCAAGTCTATCTGAGCTTTGGGCTTCTGGCAAGGATACGGGCTGGGGCAGCTTGACAATGCACTAGCTTGCCAGTAGGGTACCTCAGGATAATTGATCTATAGAGGAGGTAGGAAATGCCCAAGGCTCTCGACGATCTGATGGCTGCTTTTGCCGGTGAGTCCCAGGCCAACCGCAAGTATCTGTCGTACGCGCGCAAGGCTGAGGAAGATGGCTATCCGCAGGCCGCCAAACTGTTCCGTGCCGCTGCTCATGCCGAGACCGTCCATGCGCTCAATCACTTCCGGGCGGCCGGCGAGATCAAGACCACCACCGAGAATCTGCAGACCGCCATCGCCGGTGAGAATTATGAGGTCACCAGCATGTACCCTGCTTTTATCAAAGATGCCGAAGCCGAGTTCCATAAGAATGCAGTGCGCAGCTTCAAGCTCGCCTACGAGGTAGAGCAGGTGCACGAATCGCTTTATCGCGAGATGGCCGGCAATCTCGAGGAAGAGGGCAAGGAAAGCTACAGCTACTTCGTTTGCCCGGTTTGCGGATATACCCATGCCCGGCGGGCGCCTGACTCCTGTCCGGTTTGCGGAATCGTGGGGGGGAAGTTTGAGAAGATCGATTGAATGACAGGTTTGCGGCCGATTTTCAAAAAGCCTCATCGGTTTCGATGAGGCTTTTTTTTATACTAAGATGGTTATCTACAAGTTGTTCTTCGCCCTCAGTATCGCTTTTTCCTCAGGTGTGTAGAGCAGATCTATGACATTCTCGGCATCACTCATGATTACACCATTGAGCGCAACATGTACTCCAGGAGGTAAGGTTGCCATTTTACCGAGAGCATATCCCAGGTTGAACGGAGCATCAGAGATTTCTCCGCTCCCCAGAGGGATCCTGGATCCGGTGAGAATGATCCTTTTGGAGAGATTATCGCCGGTCAGAGTATTCCTGAGGTATTGCTGGATCTTTTGTATCTTATACAGTCCGGTGGTGATGAGGATATGCTGTGCATGATTATCGTTGATAATGTCTGCTATCAGCTTCAGGTTTTCGTCGGTCAGATCCCTGCTGTCCTTGATAAATGGATTGATAGCGTAAAAAGGCCGCTGCATCCGGATACAGGTACGCAGGTAATTGGGGATGGCAGAATCCCTGGCTGGTCTCAGTCCGTCGAGATGGTCGAGCTCGAAATCGATGCTCCCTCCGGCCGGGATCAGGAAAAAGTTTTTGTATCCCAGGACATCATATTCATCCAGGTATCCTGAATTGACAAAGACGGCAGAGGTTAGGTCTTTTTTTACCCCTTTGGAAACATCGAGGCACATTCCGCTCATCACCAGAGCGACCGGGATATCCGGGTGATCCTGCAGTATGGCTGCAGACATCCCGAGATTGAATCCGCTATCGGAGATCGAAAATCCCTTCAGTGGAATCGTTCCGCCTGTGACCACGACCATTTTGTCCATCCGTCCGAATTGCTGGCAGGCGGGATGATGGAATATGGCCCCTGCGATATCCGGCATGAGGTAGGTTCCGGTCGTGACCAGTATTCGCAAGTGAGCTGATTCTGCGACCTGTTCCCCTATTATTTTTTGGGTGGCCAGGTCGATCTCCCGGCTGTCTTTGAGAATAATGGTTTCGCTGGAGACATCATGGTGGGGGAGTCTCACATTCCGCAGGTACTGAGGGATTATGCTTTGTGTATTGGAAATTACCGTATCCTTTGTCGGTTCCCAGTGGGAGTCGATCGTCCCACCTGTAGCGATAGTATGCAGTTCGTCAGTTTTGTTTTTTTCGGTTTTCGTCTGATCCTGCGGCTGTCGTATGATAGGCAAATCTTGTTGAGGAAAAACAGAGTCCATGGTTTGTCTCCTTACTGATGATTTCTGATGTTTTTTGTGATCGAATCTATTAACTAAGTATATCACAGATCAGAGATACAAAAAAACCGCCTGATCATCATCTGATCAAGCGGCCCTGTATTCTGGTAGCGGGGGTACGATTCGAACGTACGACCTCCGGGTTATGAGCCCGGCAAGCTACCACTGCTCTACCCCGCGATACATGCTCAACCTGACGGTTGAGAGGTGGTGGTACCACGTCGCTCGCGAGCGACGTGGTGGCAGGAGCGGGAGTCGGACCCGCGACCAAAGGCTTATGAGTCCTCTGCTCTACCACTGAGCTATCCTGCCACAGGTATGGGGTAATGTCAATGCGCTAGAGTGTCGATTCAGCTGCGGACGAAGGGGCGAAGAAGTAATCCCACCATTTCGATATATTAGACTGTTGCTGCCGTTTTATCAAGGCTTCCTGTTCGGACAGGAGCTGGTCGTTGACCGCAACTTTTTCTGGCGGCAGGGAGACGACGGTCTCGCCTGGTTTTTTGCAGTTCAGCTTATCCCGGCATTCCTGCTCTATGAACAGGTCGGTCTGTACGAACTCAAAGGTGTCAGAGAGCGACCGGTTCTGGTCATCGAGCGCCGTGAGGTCGCTCTGCAGCTTGTTGATCCTGTCCTGCACCTTGCGGTTTTCGCTGATGGCTTTCACCAGATTGATGCTCATGAACACCGTGATGACCGTCCCCATGACCAGCAGGATCTTGGAGTTGGATAGTGACATGAAGCCGTTGCCGCGATTGCGATAATCCATACGGAAGAGTCAAATAATCAAATAATCAAATAATCAAAGAATCAAAGAATCAACGAAGCAAGGGATCAAATCACTAGTGTCCGGTTAAAGTAATAG
This sequence comes from Candidatus Wirthbacteria bacterium CG2_30_54_11, assembly GCA_001873755.1. Classification (GTDB taxonomy): domain Bacteria; phylum Patescibacteriota; class CG2-30-54-11; order CG2-30-54-11; family CG2-30-54-11; genus CG2-30-54-11. The sequence goes on from MNZT01000022.1 coordinate 18,395, forward strand.
TCCGCACGTTAACATCCAATAAAAAATAAGGGGTTCCAGCGTTTTTGGTGTGTACACGATTTGAAATGATAAGCCATACTCTTTGTGCTTCATCATTACCAATCGGATAGCATGCATACCGGTTCTTTCGTGTTTGCTCAAATAGTTGATTTCATACCCCGTCGTCAATTTGATGAGTGCGTAAATCGCTACCGTGGCAATTGCCATGTTCGCGAGCTGTCGTGTCGAAAGCAGTTTTTGGCACTGCTCTTTGGGCAGCTCACCCAGATGGATAGTCTGCGCGATATCGTCATTTGTCTTTCTGCTCAAAAAAGTAAGCTGTATCACCTTGGTTTCGGTGAAGGCATAGCTCGATCCACTCTGGCTGAAGCAAACGAAAAACGTAACTTCTTCATCTACCGAGATCTTGCCTGTCACCTGATCTCCAGGGCTCAAAAGCTGTATCAGGATGAACCAGTGTTGCTTGATGGGCTGGATACCAAAGTGTATGCCCTGGACGCCTCAGTCATTGATCTTTGTTTGACCTGGTTTGGCTGGGCTACCTTTCGTAGGCATAAAGCTGGGGTGAAACTGCACGTAGTGCTGGACCTTCAAGGCAACATTCCCGCCATCTTCTATGTTACGAAAGCGAGTGTTCATGACGTAAACATCATGGACATTCTCGACTGGGAAAAGGGAGCGCTCTATATCATGGATAGAGGGTATACAGACTTCAAGCGACTCTACGATATTGAAAATGCCGGGGCTGACTTCATCATTCGGGCTAAACACAATCTCCATTTCCGCCGTACGAATACCAGACCAGTCGATAAGAGCACGGGACTCAGATGTGATCAAACCATTCGTTTGGGTGGATCGAGGACCGGCAAACTTTACCCAAAAAGATTACGAAGGATCAAATATTTTGATGCTGAAACGAAGAGACATTACATCTTTCTTACGAACAATTTTGATCTGCCTGCTCTCCATATCGCCAAACTCTACAAGTATCGGTGGCAGGTAGAACTTTTTTAAGTGGATCAAGCAGCACGTGAAAATCAAGGTTTTCTGGGGACGATCCGAGAACGCAGTTCAGACTCAAATGTGCGTGGCAATCTGTGCCTATACGTTGATTGCCATCATGAAAAAGCAATTACGGATTGACCGTGAAATGCATGAAATCCTGCAAATTTTGAGGGTCTGCATGTTTGACCAGAATGGCTTACTAGCGCTCTTTTCCGATGGCAATCTGCAAAGTTGTGAAGGTGCATCTCTCAAACAGCCCGTCTTTACTGGATTTTAAACCGGACACTAGTGGGATCAAATAAACAAAGGTTCAAAAAACGAGGAAAGTCCTATCGGGCTGAATTTGTTGTAAGGTACATAGAAGTGAGCGATAGCGAGATTCAAGAAGGTGGCACCGCCACGTCGCTCGCGAGCGACGTGGTGGGCCCAGCAGGTTTCGAACCTGCGACCAACCGGTTATGAGCCGGGCGCTCTAACCCCTGAGCTATGGGCCCTGATATCAGTTTTTACCGAATGTGCTGGCGTCGGGTTTCTTTATCAACGTCATTTGCCGTTGTGCTTCGATAACGATCGTCTTGAGAGGGCATTCTTTTTTTACGTAATGTGCAAAAGATCCAAGGGCTGCTTCATAGTTATTACCGAGTTTGTCCATGCAACAATAACTGGCATATCCGATTTGTTTATTGATCATATCGTACAGTTCAGGCAGCCGGCTGCAATAATCAATGCCTTGGGATTTATTCTTGGGCACAGGGCACAACTTGCATTGGAAGTTGAAAAAACTGAGGAACCAGGATCTTTCAACCTCGATCTGTGCTTGGATCTCTTCGGTAATCGGGTAACTCATAATTCCTCTTTGCTCTTTGACCGTTAATGGTTTTCCTCTATACTTGCAACGTTGGTAGTTTACCTAAAGTTCTGATATGAGTAAAGCGGAAATCTCAAGTAATAAGGTGCTCGTTGCCATGAGCGGAGGGGTTGACTCATCGGTCGCGGCGGCACTGCTTGTGGAGGCGGGGTTCCAGGTCGCTGGCGTCCACCTGAAGTTCTGGTCGTCCGGGGTCAAGGAGGAGGAACAGAATGTCTGCTGTTCGCTGGCCAGTCAGGGCGATGCCAGGCGGGTCTGCGATGTGCTGGGTATCCCGTTCCAGGTGTGGGACGCTGAGGACATGTTTTACCATGAGGTGGTGAAGTCCTACCTCTCTGAGCTTCGCTATGGCCGCACACCGAACCCTTGTGTCATTTGTAACGAACGCATCAAGCTCGGCTGGCTCATCGACCGGGCAGCGGCGACCGGGTTTGATATGGTGGCGACGGGGCACTGGGCGCGGATCGAGCATGAGACAGACGGGCGACTTCATCTTTTCCGGTCTGTCAACGAGGCTAAGGATCAATCGTATTTCCTCTACCGCGTCACGAAGGAGCATCTGGCGCGGGTGCTGTTCCCGCTGGGCGATTTCAAGACGAAGGATCAGGTGCGGGATATCGCCCGGCGTTATCAGCTTCCCACCGGCGAAAAGTCGGAAAGCCAGGAGATCTGTTTCATCCCGGATGGGGACAGGGAAGCCTTCATCAGGAGGTTTGCACCGGACACGCTGGAGACAGGGCCGGTGAAGGATACTGCGGGCAAGACACTTGGCGAACATCAGGGGCTGGCGCTCTATACCGAGGGTCAGAGAAAGGGAATCAAGATCGCTGCGGCTAATCGTCTGTATGTAACGCGCAAGGATGTGAAGCGGAATACCTTGATCCTCGGTGATCTGGAAGCTACCGGAAGCCTCGGGCTTCTGGCTGCGGATGTGGTCTGGCTGGAGCCGGTCAGTTTTCCTGTGAAGGCTGAGGCCAGGATTCGGTTCCGCGGAGCGGGGCTGCTTTGTACTGTCACACAGGAGCCTGATGACAGGTTGAAGGTGTCCTTTGATACTGCCGCCCAAGGCGTAGCGCCCGGCCAGTCGGTGGTGTTCTACCAGGGGGACAGGATACTTGGCGGGGCGATAATACGGGTTCAAGACCAGATGTCACCCTGAGAGAAGGTCTGAGCGGAGTCTGCGTAGTCGAATGACCGCAGCGAAGGGTCTGCATTGATTGTTCAGTGTCCCAGTAAGACTCTTCGTACCTCGGAGTGACATGGTTGACGATCGTCGTTAGCTCGTCACCCTGAACGAAAGCAACTGCAGTGAAGGGGATGCAGTGCTGGTTCAGCGGGTTAGGAGATTCTTCACCCGCAGCGGGTTCAGAATGACATAGTATTCAGTTCCGCTCCTGTAGAGCCTGTGCTATAATGAAATCGTCTAGTCAAGCCAAGGAGTATGTATGACCATCACACAGGCGGTACTGATCGGCATCCTCATCGCTTTCACGCTCAATCTGCTTTTCCTCATGATGTATATCGGTCCGATCCTGACCCAGGTGCGGGATATTGTGAAAGATGCCCGGGAGATCACCGATGTGGTCAAGAACCGGGTCAAGAAGGTGGACGGTGCACTCGATAAGCTTTCCGGGATCATGAACATTTTTGACAAGATCGCCACGATTGCCAGCAAATTCGGTGGCTCCGGGAAGAAAGATCCAACCAAAACTTAAAAAGGAGAGCGAGATGAGCTGTAAATGTGGAATTCACGGCTGTACACATGGATTCTTGTGGGGTGTCATCGGCGGAGTCATCCTGGGGCTGCTCTATGCTCCGCAGGACGGAGAAAAGACCCGGGAGTCAGTTATGCGGAAATTCGAAGAACTGAAGGTGGAAGCAGAAAAACACCTCAAAGAACTTGATGCCTGCAAAGACAGGATCCCCGGGATCAGATCAGAGGTAGAAGAACAGGTAACGCGAGCAAAACAGCGGGTCAAGGAAGAGATCCAGACCGCCAAAGAGGCGCTGGAAAAGCATCTGGCTGAGAAGCAGCAGGGTTAAGCTTCAGGATATCAGAAGACGCCATAAATGGACGTCTCTACGATGGATAATGAAAAGACACCCGAGCGGGTGTCTTTTTTTGCCTGTGCATTTTTTTGTAGAGCCGTAGCATGCTACGGCTCTACAAAAAAATTACATCTCAATCTTATAGACTTTTGATCCATCGAGCACATAGAGCATGTTGGTGACTTCGTCGACGAAGAGATCGCGGATATCCGTGAAGGCGGAATTAGCCGCATAGATCTTGGTCAGGTGGCCGTCTTCCTTGCTGAAGACGAGGACACGTTCGTTGCCGGCGTCTGCGAGATAGAGCTTTTTGCCGATGACATCGGAAGTGCCCTGGGGGGTCACGGAAAAGAGCGCGGTAGGATCGGATATGGCGACTTTGAGACCTTTGAGCTTGAATTCAGTATCTTCAGTCGTGCCGGTGAATTTTTTCACGTCGCCGGTCCGATTCAGCATCCAGATGTTGCCATCAATGGCAATATCGACCACCTGGGTCATGTCCGGCGGGGTGGCGGCATCCTTGAAATAATTTTCTGCCTGGGCGAAATTGAGCCCGGAGGGACGATACCGCCAGAGAGCATTCCCTGTCGTGTCGACGAAATACAGACGGGTGTTGTTCGACGTGTCGGTCCAGGAGGTGATCACATTGGCTTTTTCCCAGGGATTGCTGAAAGCGACTTCCACATCTTTGATCGTGTCTTTGGCCGGTTCGTATCTGGCAACGGTCGCCTCGGTGCCGAGGGTCGCGTAGAGGTAGACGCTGTCGCTCGAGGTGGCGGTCAATTTTACCTGTTTGTCGGCGATGATAGGACCTTTGGCCAGCAGCAGCTGCTGGTTGGAGCGGGTCAGCTGATAGAGCTTTTGATTCGTACTGTCGAGCATGAACAGGCTGTCGGCGGTTGCTTCTATATTGATCGGATTGCTGTTGGCAAACAGAGAGTCGGTATCGGCGATCGGCTGCAGATTTTCCAGACGGGTCACGCCGTCCAGTTTGTCGAGTTCTTTCTGGATATTGGCCAGGAGCTGTGTTGTCTCGTCCGGATAAAGGCCGAGACTGGCGGCTTCCTGAGCCTTGGTCTGGGCGGCGAGCAGGTACTCACGGGCGTTGACGAAGTCATTGTTCCTGAGGACGTCCCGGGCCTGAGTGAAGTTGGCGTACGCTTCGTCAAAGGCTTTATTGGTTTCGATGACCGGGTTTGGCTTCTGGTGGGTGGTCATGGCCCTGAACCCACCCACCCCGACGATGCAGAGGCCGACGATCAGGAATACCTTGCTGAGCTTGGCCGGGCTTTCTTTGCCTGAGGCGACACGGCCTATGAGGCTCAAAAGGCCCATTGTGCTGTTGCCGATAGTCCCGAGGATATCGAGGATAGAATTTTTCGTTTTCAGCGGAGAAAAAGGATGGGTTTTTCCCTCGTCAGCATACAGTCGGCGGGGGGGCGGCGTTTCGTCTCCAGACAGTACCGGAGTCTCGACCGTCATTTCCGGAGGAGGAAGGTCGGAATGGTCCTGGGTGGTCAGGGACTGGGCGATCTCATCTTTTTCATGTTTCAGCTGTTTGTCGATCGTCTGGTCTACGGCTTCCGGTCCTGTGCCGCGTTCTTTGATGTCGGTGTTGATCTCCAGGATGAGGAGGCTGGGCGCGATTTTGGCGGATTCCTTCTTGGTGATGATCTCGGAGATGCGTGACGCGGCGACCGTGGGGTAGCAGGTGGTGATGATTTCTTTGAACTGGCTGAGCGGCATGAATTCAAAGATCTTGGGTGAGGAGATGGTGACGATGTCTCCGACTTCGATTTTGCCGCTGGCGATATTCTGAAATGACTGGATATCTTTGCCGGAGGCCGTGTTGATATTGCTGATCTTGTTCAGGCGGCCTTTGCGGATGAGGTAGGTGTCGATGTTGCCGATCTGGGCCAGATGGAGGTCCTGATGGCAGAGAATGGTGCAGGCGATGTTCAGCGTCTTCAGCGTCTCCTGGCGCTCCGTGATGATCTTTTTGCCGTATTCATCGATCTTTTTGTTGGCATGGGAGAGCGCTTCCTCGAGGCTCTGCAGGGGATCGAGCTCGAGCTCCCGGTAGTATTCCTCGCGCACCGAATTGATGATGGTGGTCGCGAGATCCTCGTATTCGGCGGGGATATCCATGGCGATATAGAGATTGCCCCTGGCCTCAGCGACGCGGTCTATGGTCGGCTCATAGACATAGACGGTAGACCAGATCGGGGATTTGATCGGGAGGCGGGAGCCTATGATCTTGCCGATGAAGGTGGTGATGCGCTGTGCCATTTTGGGACCATCCTTATTTTTTAGCCGAGAAATAGAGTTCGAAGAGGAGCGTAGCTATGAACAGAAGACTGATTTCAACATAGCTGATCACGCGAAAGCCTTTGAGTGCGAGGGAGGAAGTGGCAAAGAGTGAGAAAAGGGAGGCCTGACGAAGCGAGGTGAGCAGATTGCCATAGTAAAATTCATTGTTGCTGCGCAGCAGGCGGACATAGAATCCGGCGAGCGTCAGGGTGCCGCACAGGAAGAGAAAAAGGCTGCCATAAAAGAGCACGAATTCAAACGGTGCGGCTATCGACGGGTCAATACTGAAAATGACCCCGAGCCAGATGATGAAGGCTGAGATCGAGGTGAGGGCGATACCCAATAGATAGAGCTTCAGGGACATACTGTTGGATCATAGGGGCAGACACCGAATAGGTGGCTGTAGGGTTTGATTTTCCAGGACTCATACCAGCGGTATTGTAATAGTTTTTCCAGGCAGAAGCAATCATATTTGCGTCTGCCTGCTTTGAGCGGTGAGCTATGAGCTATGAGCTTTTTTCTGAACTGTATTTGAGCCCACAGCTCATCGCTCAAAGCTCAGAGTTGAGAATGAGAGCACTATCCAGAAGATCAGGCTGAGGTCGTTTTTGAAGTAGGGGACATCGACCAGGCCGTGGACCAGAAAGGCGGTGAGGAAGAGCAGAATTTCTGATGATAGCCCACGGTTTAAACCGTGGGCTATCAATCGGTAGATCGTGGCTGCCACGATCCAGAAGAACAGGATCAGCCCTACAAGCCCGGTCTCGGACCAGAAGTTCAGGACGATGTTGTGCGGGTAGAGGGTGACCTCTTCCCAGTCAGGGATCCCTCGTTCGCGGTAGGCGGTCTGGAAGCCGGCAAGTCCGGCGCCGAAGGCCAGGTGCTCGGACAGCATGTCCACGGTCCGGCTCCAGAGGTTCAGGCGGACATTAGTACTGTTGTCGCCTACCAGGTCCAGCTCGTTGCCGGTGGGCTGAAAGAAGGTGCGGAAGCGTGGGATGGTTAGAAAGGCGAGGCTGCTGCTTAGCACGGCGCAGAGCAGTAGAGGGATGACCGCTTTGCGGCCGTGTTTGATCACGATATAGACAGCCAGTGCAGCCCCCAGTCCCAGCCAGCCACCGCGGGAAAATGAGAGGATCAGGGCGAGGGTGGAGAGGGGGATAGTGAGGAGAAGAAGGAAGTCGACCACCCTGTCTCGGGGACGAGCCACCCCTCCTTGGTAAGGAGGGGATTTTTCCTCCCCCCTGAGTGGGGGCCGCTCATTGCGAGCCTCGTCGGGGACGGGAGGTGAGGAGAGGGGATTGGTATTGCTAGAGACCTCACCACTTCGGTTGAACTCAGTGCGCGCCTGCCCTCTCCTACGAGGAGAGGGGAATCTATTTCGAACTTGGGCGCAGATTGCATCCACAAACGCAGGGAGGAAGAGGGCGATGAGGGGGGCGAGGAAGAGGCCGACCGCGTTCGGGGTGTTGAAGACAGCGAGCACCCGGCCGCGGGTCGGATCGTCAAAGCCTCGGTGCAGGCCGAAGTTGAAGATATACTGGCAGATACTTAGCAGGCTGAGGAAGAGCATGGGGAATAGAAATGCGTTAACGGGTTCCCTCCTACGCTGATGCAGCTTCCTCTTTCGCCGGAACGGCTTCAAAGGACGAGTCGGAGGACAAGGGCGGGTTAACGGGTTAACGAGTTGGGATGAAGTCTCCCCCTTTGAGAAAGGGGGATTAAGGGGGATTTGAAATTTTTGGTCAAGAGGGGAGACCTCACCCTGCCCTCTCCTTTGAGGAGAGGGTAATCCCTCCCATTGCATTTCATGCACCAGCACATAGTACACCAGCACCGGCTCCAGGAAGTAGGCTTTCCAGATGCCGAGGGCGGAGCGCAGGTCAGGGGAGATGAGCGCTTCGAAAAGCGCATTGGCTAGGAAGAGAAGGGGAAGCCAGCCGAGCGGGGAAGCGGTGAGGAATCGTCTGAGGCGACCCAGGTTCCCTTGGCGGGCTTCAGGCAAGGCGCTGACTGCTTTGATCGCTGCCGACAGCACAAACCCCAGCACCACGAGTTCCAGCACGGTGGTGGGAATAGGGCCGACGGTCAGGCGCAGGGTATAGGCCGGCAGGCACAGCACCATCAGCCAGAACAGAAGGTCGCGCCGATAGAGGCCGAGGAGGGTAGAGGCGGTGAGGATACAGAAGGCAATAAGTGTGGGCATGAGTACCAGTACGCTTAACGGTATATCTCTCGTCGATGGCCGACCCTGAGGACGATGATACGCTGTCCGTCCAGGTCAAAGATCACCCGGTGGTCGCCGACCCGGAACCGGTAGTCACCAAGTGAGGAATTCATCATCTTGCGGGCATGGTAGAGAGGCCGTTCCTGAAATTTTTCGAGCGCCTTGCACAGGCGCTTTTTACTG
>MNZT01000033.1 GCA_001873755.1 Candidatus Wirthbacteria bacterium CG2_30_54_11
GCCAGGAACATGATGATCGGCCTGTATCTGCTGTTTGCCTTCAGCGTATTTATCGTGACCCGGAAATATTTCGGAAAGACCGCATCTCTGTTCGCTCTGCTGCTTTTCATCCTCGAACCGAATATGGCTGCCCACGGCCATCTCGTGAATACTGATATTCCGATCGCTTTTTTCCTGTTCCTCACCTGCGTGAGTTGGCTTGAGTACCTGAAGTCCCGGCGAAAATTCTGGCTTTCGATCACAGCGTTCCTTTTTGCCTTTTCCCAGTACGCCAAGTTCTCTGCCGTGGCGCTCATCCCGATCATGGGAGGCATGGCGCTCGTATACTGGTTTGTCATCGAACGGATCTCACTGAAAAAACTGGTCCTTCGTCTGCTATCGGTGATCCTGCCGGGGTTGTTCATCCTGGCCGTGACTTTTGCGGTCATCTGGATCGGGTATGGGATGCCTTTTTCCGTCAGTCATTCGGTCTATGATCCTGCGAATACCGACCTCCCGTACTGGATGAACGAGGGGCGATTCTTTCAGGCGTTCGCCGTCCCTGCCCAGTTCTGGAAAGGCTACTGGCTCCTGACCCGGGACATATTTCTGAAGCGGGAAGCGTACCTGTTCGGCATGTTCAAAAAGGGCGGTTGGTGGTACTACTTCCCCGTGGCATTCCTGATCAAGACGCCGCTACCGCTTATCTTTACTTTTCTGGGCGGGCTAGCTGTTTCCCTGGCCCGCAGGAGGCAGGTGACGCCGGCGATGATCGCGGTCCTGATCCCGCCGCTGGGATTCATGGCGATATCCATGGCCGGAACCATGGATATCGGACTGAGGCATATTTTTCCGGTGTATCCGTTCGTCATCATCTGGGCAGGGTACAGTGCGGCGTTTTTCCTTCGTTTTCTCCGGCAGCAGCAGCGAATAGCGAAAACTGCCAGACAAAAGTCTTTTGTCTGGTTCGGAGCCCTCGCCTGCGCCGCGCTCATGATCTGGTACCTCGGTGGGACGATCAGCCATTATCCGAGATTGTTGTCGTATTTCAATGAAACGGTCGGCACTACCAACGGCTGGAAAGCGCTCAACGATTCCAATCTGGACTGGGGTCAGAATGCCGGGGAGTTCAGAGATTATCTGACCGCAAAGGGGATCTCCCAGCCAAACTGCACCTACTTCTGGTCGCACGAGCAGCTGAAATACTACGGTATCAGGTGCAACTTTATCAATTCGTATGCTGATTTTCAGTCTTTGCGCGAGGGTTCTCTGTATTTCATCGATGCCATGGACCTCAAGTCGCCGGAGTGGGAATGGGCACGTACATTGCCTCTCGTGGACAGGGTCGGCGACACGATTTTTGTCTTTCGCAAGGACTCCTGAGGAGGCTTTACGACGTGACTTTCCCGGTATGAGATAACCCGCTTGACTTCACTATCTGTTGTGTTAGAATACCCACGTTCATACCATATATTGTGTTTATTGGCATATTGGCACCCGACCAGTTCTTCGCACAACCGCGCGAAAATAGACCTCAGAAAGGAAAATGCATGTCATCAGCGATGACCCCCAAACAGATCAAAAAGCGAGACGGCCGGGTAATGGATTTCGACCCCAAGAAAATCGGCAACGCGATCTATAAAGCCGCCCGGGAAGTAGGGATCAAAGATGACAAGCTCGCTGAGGATATCACTGAGCGGGTAGTGATGATTCTGGAAAAACGGTTCAACGGCGGGAACATCCCGACCGTCGAACAGGTCCAGGACATCGTCGAGGAAGCCCTCATCATCCTCGGTCAGATCAAGATCGGCAAAGCCTATATCCTCTACCGGGAAGAGCGCAAGGACCTGCGTGAAGCCAAAGCCATCATCCTGGACGGTGCCGAGGACGAACTGAAACTGACGCTGAACGCGACCAAGGTGCTCGAACGACGCTACCTGCTGAAAGATGAAGAGGGAAAGGTCATCGAGACCCCAAAACAGATGTTCGAGCGCGTGGCCAAGGCCATCGCCAAGGCTGATGCCAAATATGGTACTGCCGCAGACGTCAAGAAGTCTGAGCAGGAATTCCTCGACATGATGGAAAACCTCGAGTTTATGCCCAATTCTCCCACGCTCATGAACGCCGGGACCGAGATGGGCCAACTTTCTGCCTGCTTTGTCCTGCCCGTGGAAGACGCCATGGACAAGATTTTTGATTCCCTGAAGAACACCGCGCTCATCCACCAGACCGGTGGCGGCACCGGCTTTTCCTTTTCCCGGCTGCGGCCCAAGGATGACATCGTGAAATCGACCGGCGGCATCGCTTCCGGCCCCATATCGTTCATGCGTGTTTTTGACATGGCGACCGAGGTCATCAAGCAGGGCGGACGCCGTCGCGGCGCCAACATGGGGATCCTGAGGGTGGATCATCCGGATATCCTCGAATTCATCGTGGCCAAGGAAAAGAATAATACTTTCAACAATTTCAACATCTCGGTCGGCATCACGGAAAAATTCATGCAGGCCGTAGAAAAGAATCAGGACTACGACATCATCAATCCCCGTTCGCATGAACCGATCCGGAAGCTCAATGCCCGCAAGGTTTTCGACCTCATCGTCACTATGGCCTGGAAGAATGGCGAGCCGGGCATCATCTTCCTCGACCGTCTGAACAAGGACAATCCTACTCCCGAGCTCGGCGAGATCGAGAGCACCAATCCCTGCGGAGAGCAGCCGCTGCTCCCTTATGAATCCTGCAACCTCGGCTCCATCAACCTTTCCAAAATGATCAAATGGCAAGACGGCAAATCCGAAGTGGACTGGGTGAAATTTGAGTCCACCGTGCGCAAAGCCGTTCACTTCCTCGACAATGTCATCGATGAGAGCAAATTCCCGCTGGAAGCCATCACCGAGCTGGTCCACGGCAACCGCAAGGTCGGTCTGGGCGCCATGGGCTGGGCTGATATGCTCATCCTGCTCGGCATCTCCTACAATTCCGACGCGGCCATCAATCTGGCTGACCGGGTCATGGGTTTCATCCACGACAAGGCACGCGAAGCTTCCATGGACCTGGCCAAGACGCGCGGAGTGTTCCCCAACTGGGGCAAGAGCATTTTCAAGGAAAAGAACCTCAAACTCCGCAATGCAACCCTGACCACTATCGCACCGACCGGGACCATCAGCGTGATCGCAGATGCTTCCTCCGGCATCGAGCCTCTGTTCGCGGTCTCCTACATCCGCAACGTCATGGACAATACCGAGCTCCTGGAAGTGAATAAATATTTCGAAGAGATGGCCAAGGACGAGGGATTTTTCAGTGACGACCTCATGCGCAGGATTGCCCGTCAGGGACACCTGGTAGGGATCGAGGATGTCCCTCAGAGACTGAGGACCGTGTTTGTGACCGCTCATGAGATCAGCCCCGAGTGGCACATCAGGATGCAGGCCGTATTCCAGAAGCATATCGACAATGCCGTATCCAAGACCGTCAATTTTTCGCATGACGCCACGACCGAAGATATCGAAAAAGCCTACCTGCTCGCCTGGCGCCTCGGGTGCAAGGGTGTGACCGTCTACCGGGACCACAGCCGGGACGAACAGGTGCTCAATATCGACAAGGTCAACCGCAAGATTGAAGAAGCCGCCGTCTCCAAACGTGACCCTGAGATCGTTCAGGAACTGGAAGAAGAACAGACCATGGTCAAAGTCAGCTCCGAGTACTCCGGCGGGTGCGTGACCTGTACGATCTAGTTTATTTGCTGGCGGTATGCCGTGAAGTGCCCGAGCTGCATGCATGAAGAAACCCGGGTAGTTGATTCGAGGTACGCAGAGGGCGAATTTGCCATCCGCAGGCGCCGCGAATGCAGCAAGTGCGGCTACCGTTTCACGACGTTTGAGCGCGTCGAGATCGGCAACCTCACGGTGGTGAAAAAAGACGGACGCCGGGAGCCCTACAACCGTTCCAAGCTCGAACGGGGCATCGAGCGCGCTGCTGAAAAGCGTCCGATTCCTCCCGAAGCGATCAAGGAGCTCATCGGCAAGGTCGAGACCGAACTTCGGGGCATGTCGACTTCAGAAGTGAGCAGCCGTCAGATCGGCAATGTGGTGATGAAGAACCTGAAAAAGCTCGATAAGGTCACCTATATACGGTATGCCTCAGTGTACAAGGAATTTGAGGATCTGGACTCGCTGGAAGAAGAACTGAGAAAGCTGCTCCGCAGAAAAAAAACCACCAGCGAAGGCAACTAAAAAACTCCCGAAAGGGAGTTTTTTAGTTCTTGAGCGCGGATATCCGTTGGCTGAGATCTCCGACTGCAGAGGCAAAGTCATCATATCCCCGCCACTGGTAGCGGTCCTTCAGGGCATTGAATGAGTACAGATCATGCTCCGTGATGACCATGGTCAGCGTGTAAGGGTTGGGTGAGAGCTCCGTCACAGGGACCGAGAATATCCCGGAGGATCTGAGATCGGTCACCAGTTTGCCGCTCTGCGGCTCTATGAGGATGGCCTGCTGGAGGAACAAAGGCGCATCGCCGGACGCGTTGACCGTGCGGTCAGAAAAACCTAGAAGACAGTGTCCATAGCTGGTCCCCGAGGTGAGAGAGGGTTCATCCCAGCCGACAGGGAAGGAGCCGCAGACCGGGTAGAAATATCTGGCCGCCGGATCGACCTGGATATCCCGGGTGTCGCTGATGTAGTAGGTCTCTGAATTTTCCACATAATGCTTGCCTCCTGCTGCATCTTCGAAAGCAGTGTAGCGGACGGTGGGAGCGCCCTGCGCACTGCAATAGGCATTCAGGTAGTTGAGCTCAGCAAAGGCCAGCTGGGTGAAGTCCTCACAGTCCCCACCTTTGTGCTCCAGAAGAGCCGGGAGGCTTTGGATCTGGTCTTCTTTCCCTGTGGTCGCATAGTCGCTCTGGTAGCTCAAACCCGATTCATGCTCATTTATGTAGTTCAGACAGCTGAGACGGACTTCGCAGGTACCGCTGTCGATCTTCAGACAATTATTTACCAGCGACGTCCGGATGTCAGCATACTCAGGGAGCTGTTCGATTGAGCTATTGGCCTGAAACCAGGCCAGGGAATCGGATATCTGATTTTCAAACCCATGCAGGCTGGATAGCGTGTCATCGATTTCTGATTTCAGTGACTGCATTTTTTCGGTCAGGGTCTCGTTCTGCTGATCGAGGGTTGAGTTGGTCGTCTCCAGTTCGGATACCTTTTCTACCGTGATCCCGAGCTGTTCGCTGAGATCCTGGATGCGGCTCTGGCGCTCCCTGAGCGTAACTCCCAGGGATTCGATGTCAGTTTCCAGCCAGGAGTTCTGGTCTTCGAGCCCCGCGATATCAGAACGCAGCTGCCGGTTGATCTGAGTTACGTTGACATACAGCCAGGTCACACCGATCAGGGAGAGGGTGGTGATGGCGAGCAGGATGGAAGTTAGTCTGGGCATGGCTGGTCTCAAGTGGTTATGTGGATTTTTCTGGCATCCTCATCTACAGGTGATGCCGGAGGAGAGATCTTGTGGGGGATAGGTTTGACGAAGACTTCTTCAGCCCGGTGGCGTTTCATCTTGCTCACGACCAGATGTACATGCTGGAGAGTGACCTGATCACCGATTTTTGGCGTATCATTCAACGCGCGTTCGATATAGGTGGATATTGACTGTTTGGCGTTGATATCCAGATCAAGTCGGGCGGGGGAGAGCAGCTTGGTTGCCCTGGCCAGGTGCTTGATGGTGGTGCCTCCGCCGGCCACCCAGTAGGTACCATGTTTGTATACATAGTGAGGGAGATGGTCGAATTCATTCTGGATGTCACCAACCAGTTCTTCGATGATGTCCTCCAGCGTCACGATGCCATTCGCTTTGTCCGCATGGTTGGTGACCAGCAGCAGGTGGATTTTGTCCTCGATCATGGTCTCCAGAACCTCGGCGATGCTGATATTGTATCTGACTTTCTGGAGAGGCCGGATGATGGAATTGAAATGCGTCGCATGAGGATGGGTTTTGGCAAAGAAAAAAAGCTCCTTGGTTACCACATATCCCCGGATGGACTGAGGATCATGATGCTGTGCGAGCACAGGATAGCGCGTATGTGCCTCGCGTTCCGCCAGATGGATGGTGGCATGCATGGTCTGGTCCAGGCCCAGAGCCTGGAGATGATGGAGTGGTACCATGATCTCGCTGATCGGGCGGGAGGAAAGCTTGGTGGCGCCGACGATGATGCGTTCCTCCTGCGCCGATATGATCTTGGCCTGCCGGGAGAGCGCGGCAAATACCCTGAGATCCTTGACTGCGAGGTGCTCGTCGAACTGGAGCGGAAGCTTTTTGTGTACGGTCAGCAGATCGACTGTCTGGACCACCCTGGTCACACAGAATTCAAAGAATGAGGCCATCGGGTGGATGAATACATAGAAGCGGCGGATCCAGGGCGAGAGAGCAACCGCGATCTTTTCCTTGTTCCTCAGGGCATAGACTTTTGGTATCAGTTCGCTGAAGATGATGGTAAAAGCCCCGATCGGGATGACCGTGACCAGTAGCGCGATGAGTGTAGCGGTTGAGGGGCTGAGGGAAAAAACTCTGGCGAGATAGGGACTGAGCGCTTTGCTGGATCTCTCTCCGCCCATGGCACCGGCTACCAGTCCGCAGAACGTGATGCCCAGCTGCACGACGGAAAGCGTGGCGGCAATGTTTTCCTTGAGAAATATTGCGTCGCGAGCGCCGGCTGTTTTTTTCCTTTCCAGGATCTTGAGCTTGTCCGGATTGACCGACGTGATCGCCAGTTCAAAGGCGGCGAAAAAGCCATTGAACAGGAGCATGAGGAGAATAATGGTCACATTGATCATGGGAGTATCTGTAAGAGATCAGGTTTAGGACTCTCTGAAAAATGAATATTCTTCTTTCAAAACATGATCACCGGAGTAATTTTCGTCAAATTTGCCAACCAAGCATCAATTTAGGGCGTTTTGTAGCCCTCTTTTCTCTCTTCA
>MNZT01000039.1 GCA_001873755.1 Candidatus Wirthbacteria bacterium CG2_30_54_11
CACCTGCCACTTTAGATGCAGAGGCGCCGGCGACTCCTCCGGCAGCCACTCCGGTTTCCACTCCGGTCGTGCCGGGTGAGACGCAGCCTCCGGAAGAAAAGGAGATCTCTTTTCCGCCGACCGTGGCCCAGATCAAGGCTTTTTTCCCGGAGGGCATCACGACCGTGCGGTACTGGTATGAAAATATGGACGGCAGAGAGGGATTTGAAGTAGCAGTCGCCTATGCTCAGGAAAAAAAGGTTCATCTCGCGATCCTGACCGGTACCGAACCGCTCTATCATATCCTCTGGGACGCACAACTGCCCGGACAGTCGGTCACCTCTCTCGAGGTGGGGGACCGGAACGGTGATGGTAGTACCGAAATAGCCGCAGTCACTGCGCAGAGCAGTGCCAGCGGGTATATGAACCTCGTGCAGTACAGCGATGCAGGTCCGGTAGTGCTGCTGCTCAAAGGGGGGGAGCATGACGGAGAGAACACCAAGATCAGTTTCAGCACGACGACTGAGACATTGAGCACTTCTTCTGTCTATCGGGTGGATCTCGGTGATAAGAATGGCAATGGCAAGGATGAGATCGATATTCTGTCAGGTCCTGCGGTGGGCGACATCAACGCCGATTTCAAGGTTTATCAGGATATGTATGAGTGGAACGGTGAGCAGTACACTTTTGTCTCTCAAAGTCTTGTCTCTGCCGCTACGGAGTAATAAAAAACCCGCCGATGAGGCGGGTTTTTCTTATACCTGACGCCAGTTGGCTTCAGGTCTCAGACGATCGACTTGTTCATATCCTCGATCATTTTATTGATCTGTTCGGCAGGCAGCCCATGCGCTGCTGCCCCCTGTTCGACTGTTTCCCAGGTCGCGACATGGCAGCCGATACAGTGCAGTCCATACTGCATCATGATCTGACCGGTCTGAGGATATTCCGTCACCACTTCACCCAAGGTCATGTCGCCGGTGATGGCAGCGACCTTGGCTTTGGTCTTTTTGACAGCCGGCTTTTGGGTTGGGGCTTTCTTCTTCACGGGTTCTTTGGTCACAGTCTCAACTCCTTGTTCATAATTGGAAATCGCTTTGTGTAGAGCTTCGGCCGCGAGATTGGAGCAGTGCATTTTGATGGGGGGCAAGCCACCCAGAGCGTCAGCTGCAGTTTTTTTGGTTATGGCTTTCGCTTCTGTGAGCGTCCTGCCTTTGGCCAGGTCCGAGGTCACGGACGAACAGGCGATAGCTGACGCACAGCCAAAGGTCTCTACCTTGATCTCTTTGATGGTGTTGTCCTTGATCCTGAGGTAAACGGTGAGCAGATCCCCGCACTTGGGATTGCCGACCGTGCCGGTGGCCAGCGCTTCGCCTGCCTTCAGGTCTTCCTTTGCAATCTTCCCCATGTTGTGGGGATTGAGAAAATGTTTTTTGACTTCGTCTGTATACTGATCGATGTACATGAGAGTTCCTCTATAGTATCAATGGTGGACTTCTTCCGTGGCGTCATAGATGACCCCTTCGCGCAGTGAAGAAAATGCACGCAGCTTGGCGATGACTTCCTTCAGGTGGTCGATCGTGAAGTCAATCTGTTTTCTCGTGTTTTCACGACCGAGGGTGAAACGGATAGAGCCATGAGCCTGCTCGTGCAGCAGGCCGATCGCGGTGAGTACATGGCTGGGCTCGAGATTCTGTGAGGAGCAGGCAGAGCCGGTGGAGACTCCGATGCCGTACATATCGAGGTGCATGAGGATACCCTCTCCTTCGATGTACAGAAATGATATGTTGACGTTATTGCAGAGTCGCTTGTCTCCTCTCGGACCGTTGAGACGGACATCCGGGATTTCCTTTTCCACCCGGGCGATAAAGTGGTCCCGAAGCTCAGTCATCTTTCCAATATATTTCGGTGCGGCCAGTTCAGCGGCTTTGCCAAAACCGACGATGCCGGGGACATTTTCAGTCCCTGCCCGTTTATTGTTTTCCTGGTGTCCGCCAAAGACCATTTTGTCGATGCGGGTGCCTTTGCGGATGTAGAGACAGCCGACCCCTTTGGGGCCATGTATCTTATGCGCGGTGAGCGACAGGAGGGAGATGTTCATCGCCTTTACATCGAGTGGAGTCTTGGTAAAAGCCTGCACAGCATCACTGTGAAAGTAAACGTCATGCTTTTTGCAGATACTGCCGATCCTGTCCAGGTCCTGGATAGTCCCGATCTCATTGTTCGCCGCCATGATGGAGACGAGGATGGTCGCCGGCGTGATGGCTTTTTCCAGCTCTTTGGGGTCGATGAACCCTTCGCTGTCTACGGGAAGAAAGGTGACCTGGAATCCTTCTTTTTCGAGTTGACGGGCAGTTTCCAGTACTGCCGGGTGCTCGATCACGGTGGTGATGAGGTGGTTGCCTCTGGATCGGTTGGCATACGCTACACCTCTGAGCGCCCAGGTGTCGGACTCGGAACCACCGGAGTTGAAAACGATCTCGTCAGGCGAGGCGTTGATCAGTCTGGCGATGGTCAGTCTGGCTCCGGTTAGGTATTTGCGCGCCTGCGCGCCGAACTGGTGAGCTGATGAGGGGTTGCCGAAATCGGTCAGCATGACTTCGTTCATGGCTTCGATGACTTGAGGATCGACTGGGGTGGTCGCTCCATGATCCAAGTAGATTCTGGCGTCTGACATAATGACTCCTGTAGACTTAGAGAGTAGGGTTGGCTAGAGCATGAAGCGATGTGCCCTGCAGGGTGGTCGTGATGGTGTGCTGCAGTTTGAGCAGAAAGGGTGACATCGAGCAGTCGCCCTGCGGGCAGAAATCCCGGTTGCAGTCCAGAAGCGATACGGTGTCTCCCACTGCCTGCATGACATCAAAGGCTGAGATCAGTTCAGCGGGGCGGGAGAGGCGGTAGCCGCCAAGGGCGCCTCTGAGGGAAATTACCAGCTCCTGCCGGCGGAGCTTGATGAAGATCTGTTCGAGAAAATGCAGCGGAAGTTTTTCCACTTTTGCGATCTCAGTCAGCGAAAAGGCATGATCTTCTTCCGTTTGTTTCGCGAGGAAGACCATAGCACGCAAGGCGTATCCTTCTTCGGTTGTCAGTTTCATATTGAATCATGATAAAAACTATCGGGATTCTCGATCATACTAGTTTCTTTATCCGTTTCTGTCAATAACAAAAAAGGGTAGCCGCAGAGCTTCCCTTTTTTGTGGAGACAAAAAGCAAAAGTTAATCGAATTTCAAAGGGTCTGTCTGAGGCGCAGCCCCGGAGGATGGAGGAGGTTTTTACACACCTGTCGTCGAGAGAAGCTTCAGGAACTGCAGGAGCAGTGATACTCCGTACCCGGTGGCGCCGGGTATGGAATAGAATCGGGGTTTGGTCGTATTCGCCACGCCGGCAATATCCAGGTGAGCCCAGGCTTGGGAGCCTGCAAAAGCTTCCAGGAAGGCCGCTCCTTCGATGGTGCCTGCCGCACCGCTTTTGCCGATGTTCGCGATATCCGCGATATCACTTTTCAGGTCCTCGCGGTACTCCTCCCAGATGGGGAGCTGCCAGATCCGTTCGTCGCACAGTCCGGATGCCTGCTTCAGCAGGTCTATCAGGTGTGCATTATTGCCTAGCACCGCAGCTGCTTCATGGCCCAGAGCGACGATACAGGCGCCGGTCAGGGTGGCTAGATCGATCAGATAGTCAGGTTTGAACCGTTCGGCGTAGCAGAGCGTATCGCCCAGAATGAGTCTTCCTTCGGCGTCGGTGTTCAGTATCTCGATGGTTTTGCCATTCATGGCTTTGACAATATCCCCCGGTCTGGTGGCCCGGCCGTCAGGCATGTTCTCCGTGAGCGGAGTGAGACCGACGAGGTGCAGTGGAAGTTTGAGCTGAGAGGCGACCGACAATGTTCCAACCACGGCAGCAGCGCCTGCCATGTCTGTCTTCATCTCATGCATGTTCCGGCTTGGCTTGATTGAGATGCCTCCGCTGTCAAAGGTCACCCCCTTGCCGGCGAGCACCACGGTCGGCAGGTCAGTGCGGCCGGTGTTGTGCTCAAGTATGAGGAATTTGGGTGGTTCCGTACTCCCCCTCGATACCGCCAGTAGGGCTTCCATACCGAGTTCCTGTATGTCTTTCTGTTCCAGTATCTGCAGGCCAAAACCGGCATTTTTCGCTTCCCGCAGGGCGGCTTCGGTAAAAAGGGCCGGGGTCATATGGTTTGCAGGTGTATTTACCAGGTCCCTGGCGAGATTGATTGCGTTTCCGGTTATTTCGGCTTCGCGCAGAACGGCAGCGTGATCCTTTGCCTTTCTGTCTATCTGGATGAAGAGCGAGGAGAGGCGCGAGGGAGTTTTGTCCAGTTTTTCCTGATACCGGTCAAAGGTGTACGCCGCTGAATACAGGCAGGTCGCGGCTTCGAACACCAGCTCGTCGGCGCTGAAATGAGAGGCGAGCAGCGAAAGCCGGATCGCGGCGGTCTCATCGCGCAGGCATTGGCGGTAGGCCGTATGGAGTACTTTCCTGAGGATGTGCCGGTCAAGTTTATCCGGGGAGCCGACACCGGCCAGAAGTATCCTTTTCGCCGGCAGCTTTCCGTAGGAGGGAAATACTGCCATTTCTCCTTCTTTGCCTTCCAGTTTTCCCTGTTCGATGGAACGGGAGATTTCGTGGGACAGTGCCGCATCATACCCGCTGAGCTGGGCAGGTATCGTGTCCGACTTGCACCACGGTACGATCATGACATTACATTCACATGACCGGTCAGGGGACTGGAGTTGGATTTTCATGGTTTGCTGTTTTTTGATGGATTAGGTAGTCATGAGGTATGGATTTTGGTTTCTTTCCTGCTGGAGACTCGTGGGTTCTCCATGTCCGGGATAGATTCTACAGTCCTCTCCTATGGATAGCAGTTTCTGCAACGATATCTGCATCGCAGAGGGAGAGCCTCCTGGCAGGTCTGTCCTGCCGATACTGTCCTTGAAGAGAGTATCGCCAGAAAACAGGACATTGTCAAACCTGTAACAGACGCTGCCGGGGGTATGTCCGGGGGTAGGCAGGCAGGTAATTTTACTGCCGGAGAACATCCAGGTCTGAGAGGGTTTGATCAGGTGGTACGCAGCAGGTGGAGGAACATAGGGGATGCCTGCGATCCTGCCCAGCAGCAGGTCTTCATCATCCGGGTGGAGATAGACGGTCGCGCCGAGCGCTTTCTGGATGCCCTGCGCTGCCCCGACATGGTCGAAATGGGCGTGGGTCAAGAGAATGCTGACGCGGGTGCAATCAGTCCTTTTGAGGACCTTCAGGATCAAATCAGCGTCGTCTGCCGGGTCGATGAGGTACGCTTCTTTGGAATCCTGCGCGGTCAGGAGGTAGCAGTTGGTGGAGACCGGTCCTAAAACCAGTGTCGTCAGGTCGTATCTGTTCATGGTTTGCCCGCCATAAAAAGGAGCGAATGTCAGATCCGCTCCTTTGACATCATCAGGGAAAAAGAGAACTAGTCAGCCCAGACAATGCACGCTGAGGGACAGCTCTGCATGGCTTCTTCGATCTCGGCTTTCAATGCTTCATATTTCTCGGGAGCGAGGGGTATGACTTCGGCGTTCATGCCGTCATCGCTCATCTTGAAGACCTGGTCGCAGATCGTGGTGCAGAGCACGCAGGCTGAGCATTCGTCTTTATTGATTTTCGGGGTCTGAGCCATGAATACTCCTAAGATCTAGAAAGTTAGTGCAGGACAAAAATAGCATCAAAGAATAGAGAAATCAAGTAATGCTGAGCCTTTCGGCTGCAGGTTCCGTGATCGGCAGGAAAGGTTGTTTTTCGAGCGGGGCGCTGAACCCTGCCGCCTTGTGGTGGCCACCTCCGCCGAACAGTCCGGCATAGTAGGCGGCATCGGTGCCGTTGCTGGTCCGGATGCTTCCCTTGACCATGGCGTTCCCTCTCTCCGAGAGGATGATGGTCATTTTGACCCCGGGGATCCCGTGAACGAGAGCAATGAGGCCTTCGAGCTCTTTTGAGCCTGTCCCGGTGCGGTCGAGGTCTTCTTCGGAAACGAACACCCAGGCTATGCCTCTGGTCTGGTCAACTTTGAGTTTCTGCAGGGCCATTCCCCAGAGTGCAAGCAGAGGGAAGGACTTTTTTTGAAAGAGGTAGTAGGTGATATTCTGGTGATTGGCACCGTATTTCTTCAGTCTGGCAGCGATCCTCATGACGTCACTCGTCGTGTTGGAATGCTGAAAGCTGCCGGTGTCGAAATACAACGCAGCGAGGAGACAGGTCGCCATATCCTGATCGATAGGTGCTTTGATCTCATCAAGTATGTGAACCATGATCTCGCCCACTGACGCCGCGTGAGGAACGACCATAGGCAGGGTTCCGAACAGATTATTGGACGGATGGTGGTCGATATTGATGAGAGGGGTGGTGGTGAAAAAGGCTTCGTATTCTTTATAAAAGCCGGTCATTTTGGTCAGGTCGGCGCAGTCGATCGTGATGATGAGGTCGTAGAGCCGGGGGGAGAACGTTTTTTCGATGAACTGGATACCAGGCAGAAAACGATAGTTTTCTACGGGTGGGTCCATGCATACGGTGGTGACCTGCTTGCCGAATCTGGTGAGCGCCTGTCTCAGGGCGAGCGAAGACCCCAGGGTGTCTGCATCGGGATTTACATGGGATACCTGAAGTATCGAATGGCTGTTTCCGATCATGGCCGTAAAATCGCGATAGGGGAGTTCCCACATAGACCAGATCACTGCGTAAAAGATAATTTGACGAAGGGAGTAACACTACCACGAACGTTTTTTGGTGTCAATGTAACGAATTAGATCACGAAATATCTTACCGAAGGAGGTAACGTTAGCTCATTCATAATCTTACCGAAAGGTGGGACAATCTCTTGATTTACAATCAGGAGGGCCCAGAACATGATGAGCTTCAAAAGTAAACGAGAATACATCAAGGAGATCAGGGATAAATATAAACGATCCTCACGATCTCAAAAAAGCCAACTCCTCCAGGATGTCAGTGATATCACCGGGTATCATCGG
>MNZT01000095.1:0-6685 GCA_001873755.1 Candidatus Wirthbacteria bacterium CG2_30_54_11
CCGGATTTCCTCCATCAGCGAATCGAAACATCTCTAGTGGCAGGTGTCTCCAGCTTATCGTCATTCTGAACCCTGAGTATGTCGAAGGGGTGTCGTTCGCGAACGACACCCCGAAGGGTGAAGAATTTTCTTGACCCGTCGAACAACCAATGCAGACCCTTCACTGCAGGTGCTTTCGTTCAGGGTGACATACAACTTGGTTCAGATGAAAAGTCCACTGGTTTTGAGATTGACCCGGCTTCGGTTTTTTACTGACAGATGATATTGATGACCTGTCCGGGGTAGATGCGATTGATATTGGTGATGTGATTGGTTCGGGCGATGGCTCCGGCGGTAGTGCCGAAGTCCAGAGCGATCTGATAGAGAGTGTCCCCGGACCGGATAGTATAGAACTGGCCTTCGCAGACACAGGGCGCAGCGTCGCTTCCCTGGGCCGGGGTTTCAGGTGACGCGGGGTTCGGTGTCGAAGGCTCTGAAGGTACCGGGTCATTGGCCCCTATACACGCATCCGAAGTGATCGTCTCGCCGAGAGAGTACGCTTCGAGTGAAGCCTGATCCACGGTGAGCACATCCTGCCAGGTCAGCTGATTGGCAAAGAAGACTGCAGCGCAGCCAAAGGGCAGCCGTTCCAGGTCAGCGGTGATGAGATAGACCACAGGCGAATACTCTGTTTTGACCACAGAGCCGGGATCTAAGGTGAGGATCATGGGGGCGGCGACCTCATAGTTCTCCAGCCAGGAATCCGGTACGACGCGGATATCCGACCAGCTGTACCCCAGCCCCAGAAAAACCTGAGCCGAGGGAAAGGGATAGAGAACATCGCTCTCCAGCAGGTAGACCAGCGGTGAACTACCTTTGACCAGCAGGGAAGACCCATCAGTCGTGGTCATGCCGGTCGCGATCGTGCTCAGTGGAGAGGTATTGCCGGCTTCGTCGACGGCCTTGATAGAGGCGTAGTATGTCTTCAGCTGGTCCAGATCAGAGATAGTGACGGTTTCTCCTGCCGAGCCGCCGGGTGCAGGAGTGATGGAGTTGGCCACGACCGTAGCCTGCGCCCAGTTGGAATCATTGATAAGTGAGGTAAAATACCTGATCTGATAGGCGCTGGCCGTGCCGGTCGCGCCGTCATCACCGGTGGCGGTCCAGATCAGGGTCATGGTCGTGGCATCAGTGCCCACGGTTTCTAACGTGGTGATGCGCGAGGGAGCCACGGTATCGATATTCCAGGAAAAAGTGGTGGCCAGTCCGGTAGTCTGCCAGTTGCCGATCGCATCTTTTCCGATCACATACAGTGTATGGTCGCCGTCGGAGAGACTGGACAGGGTGATGTGCAGCTGCTGTGGGACGTCGCTGGCAGACCAGGAGCCGGAATCAATGCAAAACCGGTAGGCAGTGATTTCGTCAGATGGACCGACACTGATGTCTGTGGTTTTCACCGTGGTGTGCTGAGAAGGGGTGCCGGTCAGAACCACGGTCGGGGCTGTGGTATCGACGGTTTCGGTGAGAGCCGCAAATGTATCAGGCAGACCGTATCCAGTATAGATGTCTTTTCCGACTTCAATACTGGAATTATAGATGTCTTCGGCGGTCGTCTGCAGCAGGTATTCGATATGATTTGGACTGAGGGTCGGTCTATAGGAGCGGATCAGTCCGATCAGACCTGAGACATAGGGCGCGGCCATGGAGGTGCCGTCGAATACTATATACCCTTCGCCCACTACCGGTGTATCTGCGGAATGACTTCCCAAAAACAGGTCATGATCGGTCGGGTCATGAGCCCGGAGGGAAAGGATAGACTGGCCCGGGGCTACGAAATCGATCTCTTCCCCATAATTGGAATAGGAAGCTTTGTAGAGCTCGTTATTGCCCAGGGCTGCCACCGTGATGACATGATCCATGGATGCCGGCATGAGATTGGCCACATCGGAATTGGTATTGCCTGAGGCGGCCACGACCATGACCCCGGCCTCATAGGCGGCATTGATCGCGTTCTGGAGTGACTGGGAGTAGCCGGTACCGCCCCAGCTGATATTGATAACGGCGGCTCCGTTTTGCACCGCGTAGTGGATAGCCCGTATGGCATCTGAGACATAGCCTCCGTCGTCTGCCCCGAGGGATTTCAGCGGCATGATGCGGCAGTTCCAGCAGGTGCCGGCAATCCCGATATCATTATCCGTCATCGCGGCGATGATTCCCGAGACATGTGTCCCGTGTCCGTCATCGTCCACGGGGTCGTTATCGTTGTTATAATAATCCCAGCCGCAGATATCATCCACATAGCCATTTTCATCATCATCGATATGGTTATGATTCTGGAAAATAACATCGTAGCAGCTGATCACCCTATCAGCATCATGATCGGTCGTAGCATCGATGAGTGTCTGGCTGACTTCCTCGAGGTTGTACCAGACGTTGGCACTGATATCTTCGTGAGTGTAGTCCAGACCGGAATCGATGACCGCGATGATCGTCGACGTGCTTCCGGTGCTGGTATTCCAGGCTGCCTGTATATGCAGGGCCTCCAGTCCCCACTGATCATCCAGATCCGGATCCCAGGATCCGGTCGGCGTATTATAGTAGGGATCATCAGGCGAGGTCGTGAGTTTACTGACCCGATAATCAGGCTCTGCGACCTCGACATTGGGATCGGCTTTCAGCGAGTTCATGACCGCCTGCAGGCTCGTACCAGTCTTCAAGGTCGCCTTGTACACTGCGGTCGAGGAGGGGATAGCCACCAGCGTATTGATCTCGGTGCGGTAGGTCGAGCCCGGAGCCGGGTTGTTTTTGAATGTGATGAGCAGCTGATCACTTGAGGCCTGCTGGCCGGGTGCCACCGCATCGGTTACCCTGGGCACGCTGTACATATTCACTGCAGTGAGCACCCCGAGGCACAAAAGAAGTCCGATGAACGGGAAAAATTTGTTTCTGTTTTTCATCGTGAGACGATCCGTACTTGATTAGCTTTATCAGTACAGTATACCGTTTTTCAGGTTTTTTTGCCATAACTTTGCAAAGAAGAGATCATGTCCGTATAATGCTTTTTGTACTCCATACCTGAGGATGAATTGATGTTCAAAAAGTTATTCATGCGTTTCTTAGATTCCAATGAAAAACAGGTAGCGAAACTGCTGCCCCTGGTGGCACAAGTGAACGAATGGGATCAGAAATTCAAGGAGCTTTCGGCTGAGCAGCTTGCTTTGAAAACGGTTGAATTTCGGGAGCGGGTCCAGCAGGGTGAATCGTTGGATGACCTGCTGCCGGAAGCCTTTGCGGCGGTCAAATCTGCCTGCCGTCTGCTGGTGGGTAAACGATGGGCAGCTGGAGGGATCGAGCAGACCTGGGAAATGGTGCCTTTTGATGTCCAGATCATCGGTGGCATCGTGCTGCACCAGGGCAAGATCGCCGAGATGAAGACCGGCGAAGGCAAAACGCTGGTAGCGAGCATGCCGCTGTACCTGAACTCTCTCAGCGGCAAGGGCGCTCATCTGGTCACGGTCAACGACTATCTGGCCCGCCGCGACTCCGAATGGATGGGGGAGATCTACAAAGTGCTGGGGTTGACCGTCGGCTGCGTCCAGCATGGGCTCACCGAGATTGAGCGTCAGGCGGCCTATGGCAGCGATATCACCTACGGCACCAATAACGAGTTCGGGTTTGACTACCTCAGAGATAACATGGTGCCGGACCTGAAGTACTGTGTGCAGCGCGAACTGAATTATGCGATCGTGGATGAGGTCGACAGCATCCTCATCGATGAGGCCAGGACGCCGCTCATCATCTCCGGGCAGGGCGAGGACAGTACGTCGTGGTATGAGAAATTTGCCCGCCTGATGCCCAAGCTCGAGGTGGTGACCGACTATGAGGTCGACGAAAAGATGCATTCAGCCGCACTGACCGAATCCGGCATCGCCAAGGTGGAAAAATGGACCGGGATCGAAAATCTCTACGATGCCTCCATGCCGCTGGCGCACTATCTGGAATCAGCGCTGAAAGCGTATGCGCTGTATAAGATCGACAAGGACTATGTGATCAAAGAGGGCGAAGTCGTCATCGTCGATGAATTCACTGGGCGTCTCATGGTCGGCCGCCGCTACAGCGAAGGGCTCCATCAGGCCATCGAAGCCAAAGAGGGCGTGGCCATAAAGAAAGAGAGCCAGACACTCGCCACCATCACGTTCCAGAATTACTTCCGCATGTACGGCAAACTGGCCGGCATGACCGGTACGGCGGCGACCGAAGCTGAGGAATTCGACAAGATCTACAGCCTCGACGTGATGGTCATCCCCACCAACCGGGAGGCTATACGCGTCGATCATCACGACTATGTGTACAAGAATCAGAAGGCCAAGTTCCGTGCCCTGGTCGAAGATGTGAAGGAGCGCAACAAGCGCGGGCAGCCGGTACTGGTCGGCACCATCGCGGTCGAAAATTCCGAGGTACTCTCCCAGCTGTTCACTCAGGCCGGCATCCGGCATGCGGTCCTGAACGCCAAGCAGCACGACCGGGAAGCGCTCGTGGTGGCCGAAGCCGGCAAGAAGGGCTCCGTGACCATCGCGACCAACATGGCCGGCCGCGGGACGGATATCAAGCTTGGCGGTACAGATGCCACCGTGGATGAAAAACTAGAGATCCTCTCTCTCGGCGGTCTGGCCGTCATCGGCTCAGAGCGTCACGAATCCAGACGCATCGATAATCAGCTCAGAGGCCGCTCCGGCCGCCAGGGCGAGAAGGGCGAAAGCCGTTTCTATGTCGCGCTCGATGATGATCTCATGCGGATATTCGGCGGGGAGAGGGTATCGGGGCTCATGGACCGGCTGGGCATCGACGAGGACATGCCGATCGAGCACGGGCTCGTCTCCCGCTCTATCGAGAGCGCCCAGAAAAAGGTGGAAGGCTACAATTTCGATACCCGCAAGCACCTGGTGGAATACGATGATGTGATGAACCGGCAGAGGGAAGTCGTCTACGGACTTCGCCGTCAGATCCTCATGAAGGCCGGGGAGAAGACAGAGCCTAGTCCGGCCTCTGATTCGGTACCACCGATCGAGGAAGAGACTTCGCCGGCCGAACAGATCGATGCTTTTTCAGAGCAGATGGGCAAGGGCCAGTTCAGTGACTTCCTCCATGTCGTGACCCATCAGAAGGATTTGCAACATATCATCAGATTTCTGCTCTGGCGGGAGATTGAGGGGATCGTCAGCAACCATGTGCAGATGTTCACCGGCGGAGAATGGGACTCATCAGAGCTCCTCAAGGAATTCCATACGATTATTCCCTACGATGTCGCCAGTCTGGAACGGATCAAAACCGAAGTACAGTTGCACAAGGAAGTAGCCGAGATCAGCGAAAAATTCTATTCGATCGCTCTCTCTGCCCTGAAGTCAAAGGAAGTGGAACTTTCTCCCGAGATCATGCGTCAGGCGGAGCGGGTCGTGCTGCTGAGGACCATCGACCGCCTCTGGGTCAATCACCTCGATGTCATGGGTGACCTCAGAGAGGGTATAGGGCTCCAGGGCTACGGGCAGAAGGACCCGCTCATCGAGTACAAAGCTCAGGGTTTCCGCATGTTCCAGGAACTCATGGCGGTGATCCAGAGTAATGTGGTCAAAACGATCTACCGCATCGGGCTGAAAACTTCCGGTCAGACTTCGCAGACCGCCGCCTATCGCAATGTCACAGAGCAGAAGGCAGAACTGAAGAGCGGCTTTGCCGATGTGCGGTCAGCCAAGTCAGGCAAAGAAGGCACCCGGCAGCCGGTCAAGAACACTGAAACTGTTGGCCGCAATGACCCCTGTCCCTGCGGCAGCGGCAGGAAGTACAAAAAGTGCCATGGCGCAAATCAGTCAGGTTAGAGAGGAGCGGTCATGATTTTCGTCATCTTCCATGGGGTGTTCGGCGGTCCGGAAGATAACTGGTATCCGTACCTCAGAGACCAGCTCGAAATGCTCGACCAGACCGTGATCATGCCGAGGTTCCCGGTCGACATCGAAAGCGAACTGATAGAAGGGGTGAAAGAGCCCGGTGAGCAGACTCTGGAGAAATGGCTGTCGGTGATAGAACCGATCCAGGAGAGTTTCCCGAAGGGCGAAAAGCTGTGCTTTGTCGGCCATTCGCTCGGCTGCATCTGTGCTCTGCGGGCGATCGAGAAATACAAGCTGCATCTGGATTCGGCCATTTTTGTCAGTGCGTTCCTGGACTGCCTCCCGACCGAAGTGTGGCCGTATACCACCATCATCCGCAGTTTTCAGAAAACTGATTTTGATCCGGTCGAGCTGAAAGAACTGGTCCCTACGAGCTACGTTCTGTATTCTGATACTGACCCCTTCGTACCGAACCGCCAGTCCATCGTTTTCGCTCAGATGCTCGATGCTGCGCGTATCCCTGTCCGGGGAGCCGGGCACATGGGTGCGGACGTGAATCTGAACGAATTTTCTCTGGTCTTTGACCTCTGCCTCACCCGGCTTGATCTGAGCTACGCCCAGAAACACCAGCTGCTGAGGCTGAAGACCAGTGCTTTTGAATATGTGCTGTCGTGCGCCGAGGGTGGGGAGATCTCGTTTGAACCCAAGGCGGCGATGCGGGATAAACTGTTCCTGTTCCAGAATGTGACCGAGAGTGGATTCGCCACGCTGTATCCGGGACTTATGTCTTTTCAGCTGCCGCATTCTCCCTATATGGAATCAGC
>MNZT01000095.1:6727-8592 GCA_001873755.1 Candidatus Wirthbacteria bacterium CG2_30_54_11
AGCGAACTTCGCGCACCTGACCTGCTCGAGCAGATCAGGGCCGATCTCAAAAGCGGTATCCATATCTATCTCTGCTGGTATGACCGGGTACGATCAGAGGTGCCCGAGCCTGACTTCGGGATCTGGGATGCGCGGTATGTAGTCATCAATCCGCTCGATGGACACGAAAAGGAGCCCAAAATGGTCAAGGTGAGCAGCACCAGAAGCGCTCTCGATCAGGCAGGCCGATGGAAGAAAATCATCATGAAACAGGCATTTGAAGTGAAACAGATGGATACAGATATTCCGCGTTTTCTGAAGACGCCCGACTTGAAGTAACCAGTCATAGGCGAGGGTTTGCACGAATGGCTGCTGAATATACCATCCGGAACATGCAGAGATGTGAATTCGACCTCGCGGTTGCCTGGGCCCGGGAGCAGGGCTGGCTGCAGGGACCGTATGATGCTGATTGCTACTGGCAGGTCGACCCTCATGGCTTTTTTGTCGGGGTGCTCTACGGCGAGATCATCGCGGTCATATCTGCGGTCCGCTACGACAGCTCGTATGGTTTCATGGGATACTATGTAGTCAAGTCTGAGTTCAGAGACCGGGGATACGGCATACAGCTGTTCAACCATGCCATGGCGTATCTGGGAGACCGTATCATCGGCGGAGATGGCGTTTTGGAGCGGGTTGAAGATTATCGGCGTCAAGGTTTCGTCCCTGTCTATCAGAATGCCCGCTATAGTACGAAAAGTCAGTTATTCGATGCTTCGGGTGAAGGCTTGCGGGAGCTTTCGACGATACCAGCCGCTTCGCTGCTGGCATATGACGATGTGCATGTCCCGGCCCCCCGGCATCAGCTGCTGCGTTGCCTGATGGGACAGATAGAGAGCAGATCATTCGGTATACAGGAAAACAACGCTGTCACCGGGTACGGGATCATCCGGAAATGTGATACGGGCTTTCGGATCGGTCCTCTGATCGCAGATACGGCCGAAAGTGCCGAGCGGATCTATCGGGCTCTGGCAGGCTCGATACCGGCAGGTACCACGGTTTTCTTCGATACACCTTTGATCAATCAGAATGCGGTCGATATCGCACAACGGTATGGGATGGAACATGTTTTTTCTACTGCCCGCATCTATGCACATGGAGCTCCCCGGCTTCCCATGGACCATATCTACAGCCTCATCGGATTTGAACTGGGATAAGATATATGTCCAAAAAACTGATATATGTTTTTTTGTTTTCGCTTTTCTGGTCTTTGAGCATTTTTTTTAATAAGATAGCGCTCAATCTGGGTGCGGATACACTGAGATTCACGATCCTCACCACGATCATCACTTTCGCGCTGCTCAGCGGGTATATGGTCTGCGTCCACCGACAGCAGATGGCCAGGCTCAAAAGGGATACCCTTGCGGTTTTTTTCTATCTGGGCATCTTCGTCTCGACCGCGTATATTGCCGGAAGTATCGGTTTGAGGCTGTCAACCTCCATCAATTACAGCTTTCTGATCAAAAGTTCACTTATGTTTGTTATCATACTGGCTGCTGTATTTCTCAGGGAATCCCTGACCAGGCAAAAGATCCAGCTGATGGTGGTGTTCATGCTCGGCACCTATCTGCTGACGACATCCGGTCAGTGGATCGTTCCACGACTTGGAGATGTTCTGATACTGGGCGCCGGTTTGTGTTTTGCAGCAGCCACCATCATTCAGAAAAAACTGAGCGACACTCTGCATCCGGATACTGGAGCCTGGGGAAGGCTGGCAGGTGCTTTCGCTATTCAGATATTCATACTGCCGTTCATCGGCTCCTCGATGCCGGCAAGTGTGATCCCGTATCTGATTCTGGTATCTGTGTGCAATGCGCTGCTTGCGGTTT
>MNZT01000111.1 GCA_001873755.1 Candidatus Wirthbacteria bacterium CG2_30_54_11
AGAACTATTTCAGAAAATCCTTGTCCCTGATTTACATATTATTAAACTTTGACTCCCCACTACTTTTGAGGCTCATCTCTTGACTGGAAAAGACTAGGGCGACTGGCTCTGCGTGTCTGAGAGCCGTATGCGGGAAAACCGCACGTACGGTTCGATGAGGGGACGGAGGGCTAACGCCCTCCTCCTACTCTACTGTATGGGTCAATCTGCCGGGGAGGTTCCGGCTATTTGCCTTCTGCTATCCGCTCCATTTCGTAGAGCCGGGTGTAGTAGTCGGGGATCTCTTTCAGATGGGCGAGCGCTATTTTGCCGGTCAGGACCGGGTCGTCGTGGGTGACGTCGGTCTGGGGATCGACGGTGCCGTGCTCCAACTCTACATCGAGTCCCATGCGGTACTGTTCCACATCCCAGGGCACTGAATTCCAGTCGATCCCGATCCGTGTCCCGATCTCGCGGGCTTGCTCGGCGGTGAATACTTTGGCGGGTGACATGACGGACTCCTGATAAAAGTAATTCTGTTCTGAAATGATCTGCTAGAAATACCGGTGGACTTTTTGACAATAATTTTTGTAACTGTCCCCAAACGCAGCAGTCAGGAAGCGTTCTTCTCCGAGGATGATGAAATGATAGATGATGAGGCTGTAGAGACCCAGTCCGCTGATCAGAACCGTATGCATGTACAGCATGGAGGATAGGGTCATGAGATGGAATCCCAGGTACATGGGATTGCGGCTGAAGCGATAGATCCCCTGCACTTTCAGAAAGGTTTTTTCGACCGGAAGCCCCATGCGGGTAGAGCCGCCCAGACCGGACAGGCTGATGCCGGCCAGGACCAGGCCGGTCACAAAGACGGTCAACGCCAGCAGATCGGAGGGGTAAAAGGGGCTGCCAACAGAGAGATCGTACGCCGCGGACAGAAATGCCACGATCATGGTGATGATGCCGGCGGCTTTTCCGGTAATAAAGAACAAAGGATGAATGGTCGGGCGGCCGATGAAATTCATAGGATCCTCGATAGAGTTACGGTCTGGTTTGATCCTTTTTTCCCCGGATGAACCAGAAGGTAAATCCGGCGCTGACCATGGATATCAGGTACGCCAGGATCGTCCCGCCTATTAAACCATAGTACGGGTATGTATAGCGAACCGCCATGCCGTAGATGCCCACCGTTATCATGCCGGTCACCAGCATGGACCGGGTCATGGACCGGACGAAATCGAGTCCCTGGGAGCGGTAGTTGATGATCAGGGTGGAGGTGAACACGGCCGGAAAGGCTGCGAACAGGCCGCCGAATACCGGGCCTCCGGTCTTGCTCATGAACACGGCGAGCGCGATGATCGAGCCGCCGAACAGACCACGCAGGAGGATCTGGGGAACAGTGTATTCTTTTTTGCGCTGGGTGGCCGACGGCAGGTGCAGGCATCTGGTCATGACCAGATGCGAGCAGACGAGGATGACCAGATAGCAGGCCACCGCCCCTGCGAAACTATTGACACGAAGGATCACGGTCAGCGATGACAGGACCAGCCACATGGCCAGGGCACCGGTCAGTCCCACCGCGAAGCCCTTGCGGGCCAAGGCCGCAAAGCACACGAGGAACAGGCCGGTGAATCCCATGATGAGCGGGAACACCGTGGTCGCCTCCGCAGCCTGTGCGGGGGACTGGTTGAGCCCGATGAAGAAAAAGGCGACCACAGCCGTGGAGGGCAGGCTTCCCACGAAGCCTCCGATCCTGGCCCCGAAGCGGTCAGCCGCCAGCGTCGCCAGGGCGATCCAGGTCCCCCCGACCCCAAATGCGCAGACGATGTTCAGCCACAGGGCTCCACTGAGCATGACAGTCCCCATCAGTTAGTGCGGCTTGGTCTTCTCCTCCAGGTCGGTCAGATACGCCATCGCCTCCTCCCGAGTCTGTCCGCACATCTCGCGGCCGGGCTTCAGTCCCGCACAAACTCTGGGGAATTCCGGCGTATCATGGATCATACAGGCATTGTCCACGGTCAGATTGGCACACCTGACCCCGGCCGGCTTGCCATCCGGCATGCCGGGTAGAGAGGACGAGATCGAGACAGCGATACAGCAGGCTCCGCAGCCTGGGCGGCAGTGCATAGAATTAGTCTTCCGACGCAATGATACTTGCGAGAAATGCATTGATCGGTACGCTTTCCCATGTTTTCAAATCGTTATAGTCGTTACTTTTTCTATATCGTTCATTCATCAATGTCAATGCGCGCTGTAAAATTTGTATTTCATTAGCATTTAAAAATTGTAGAACACCATGAATAAGTATCGGGACAGAGAAAGCGACTTGCTGCAAAGTACCATTAGTTGGTATCTCTGTTGAAATGTGCCGTAATAGTCCCGAAAGTGAATAAAGTATTGCAATAAAACTGTAGTATTGTCCGGTCGGCTTGGCTAATCTCACAACATCGTCTATATCTGCAATTTTCAAGATGTTAGGATTTTCTGTTATATCTGAGATAACAATGTTATCTATCGATGTCAGCAGTAAATCGTAAGCATTAATGGAATCGGGTTGATTTGGATCGATATTAACTAACATTTTTGCGTAGTAATGTAGAACCATTCTTATATATTCAGGACTAACTAATCCGGAGTGTAGCTTTTCAAATTCGATAGAAGTGTTGTTATCGTCATCAAAGGTAATCGTTGCTTTTAATATCGGTATCTGTTTTCGCTTGGAACTGAATAGGTTAGTTAAGATACCCATAATCATTTACCTCGAAATAAAGATGTTCAGGGTAGTGATTCCATAGACTGTGTTCGTGTAGCCTATGATCGGCTAGAGAAGAGTAGTGTAAGTTTACGGATGCAATTATTAATCAAATCTGGTCATTAGTTCCGGTTGGCCAGGTGCTTTATAGTGTCCTTTTTGTCTTCCCGCACATTTCGCGGTTTGGCTTCAGATCGGTACAGACAGCAGGATAGTCGGGGCTGTCATGGATCAAGCGGGTGTTATCAATGGTCGGGTGGCACAGCTGCCCCGTCCGGCATACCCGGAAGATTTGATGAGATCGAGATGGCGATGCAGCAGGCCCCGCAGCCTGGACGGCAGTGCATGGGAGGATCCCTTTGCTCCAGCATGTATACTGGAACTGATTATGATTGCGGTCAGCAATCTGGTTAGAGGCGAAATAGATTCGTGCGTTCAATCGTGAATCAATAGATGTGATTCACTGCCTCTAACTCTTCCTCTTTGTTTTTTATCGGTTTCATGATCCGATTCCACAAGTCAGAATTGATAAATTCTGCTATCCGTTTTGTGGCTACGTGGTTGAGCCTTCTTTTTGAGCAGTTCATAGCACCGAGGACTTTTTTGATTTCATCCTCCGCGTTATCGATTTGCCAGATTATGGTGAACTGAGAGTACTTATTCTCCAGATTTTTTTTGGCAGTTCCCCATTTTTTCCTGGCCTGCAAACATTCTCTCTTCAGTTGATCCAGGTCGATAAAACAAAGGATTAAGTCGTAACTCCTCTCCGCACACAACTTGATGCAGCGATCAAGAATGATTTCTGGTGAACACCCTGATGCGCCATCACAAGTCACTTCCCATTTTTTGGTGTGGTATTTGAATTTTGATAAGTCACTTAAAGACATCAAAAAATATTTATCTCTGCCACCTTCACCAAACAATAGACAGGTGTACTTCATGGTTTATACTCTTATTTTTGGGAATGCCCCGTATGCCCCGGATAGATACTTCGCCAAAAAGTTTTCATCGGGTCTGATATTTGGAACTTTATTGAGGCGGAGGACTGAACTGGAACCCTTGGTTTTTTTATCGACCAGGTATATTTGATGCATATCTAATTTATTCATGAAACCAAGAGAGTTTGATGAAAAAATAAATTGGGATTTTTTATTTTTATTTTCATCAATAAAATATCCAATCAGTTTGTTCAGGGCTTCCGGGTGAAGCCCAAATTCAATTTCATCTATAATGACAATGTTGTTGTTATTCAAAGCACTCAAAATGTTTGCCATAGCAAAAAAAAGAGACTGCGTCCCGGTCGATTCGTAGTTGAAATCAAGTTTATTATTCCCTTTTGCAGCATGAATGCCTTTCACGGATATCGAAGAAATTCCATTTTCTTGAATTTGTTTCTTTATTTCAAAACCATGTAAGCCGATATCGAAGCGGCAAATGAAGTTTTCAACTTTTTGTTTGAGATCTGGAGAGCGCAGGTACATTTGCAGGGTGTTGATTTGGTGAGGCAATTGATTTATGCCACCTCGTTCATTGATGTTTGTTTTGAAGCCTGAAAAGTAATCATAGACACTGTTGATGATATCTATGCTATACGTCGATTTCTTAATAAAAGCGATGAAAGAGACATCTTCTCGTACTTTCGGAAAAGCATCTTCTGTGAGATTTTTGAAATACTCTTTGTTTATCCTGATGATTGAAGTTGCTTGCCTAGTGAAGAGTTCTTCTTTTCTGGCGCCTTTTTGAATTTTTTGGACAAATAAAGACTCATTTATTATTATTTTTTCTTGAAGAGAAAAATCATAGAAATATATTGAACCACTATTCTCAAATTCAATTGAAAAGGATGAAGGGTCAGCATTGTTAAAAAAGGTTTTTTTCGCAATTTCATTGACCAGAGCCGAATCATCATTGATTTCCCTACAGACAAAATACCCGAGAAAACTAAACAATCTCATCACGTTAGTTTTGCCGGATGCATTCTTCCCAATGAATCCAGCAATTTTTGTAATTTGGTCGCCGGTTTCTGATTGATAATAATCGTACGTTTTTTTCTTTGTTGCCAGGAAGTTAATTTCCTGTTCTTTTGAAAAAGAATAGAAATTGCTGAATTTTACTTTTCTTATCATTACTTTTTCTCAATAATGCTTGAGTAGACTAACTATACTACATTACGAGAAATATATCAAGTTAATACAATTTTTTGTACCAACTTTACACGTGGCGATCTTCGATAGATTGTCTACCAGCTTCCCCCGCCCCCGCCTCCACCTCCACCTCCCGAGAACCCGCCGCTGAAACCGGAGGAGAAGCCTGACGAGGACTTGGTCGGGGTGGCGGCGGCGCGGAACTGGCTGAAGGAGTGGTTGAGGCTGTTGGTGAGCAGGACGGCGGTGAACATGCGGTTCGTGTCGTAGCCCTGGTACCAGCCGGGCTGGGTGAGGTTGACGGTGTCGAAGCGTTTGGCCCAGACGCGCTCGACGCCAAAGGCGATGGCAAAGGGGAGGAGTTTTTCGAACATCATCTGCTGGTCGGCCTGGAACTCCAGTTGGCGCTGCTGGCTGCCGAGGAAGTTCTTCATACCTTTGGAGACGGTGGCGGCTTCGGCACCGGTGCGGGTCTTGGCAGCCATGCGCAGGCCAAAGACGAAGCAGGCGATGACCAGCGGGATATTGAGGGTGGACAGGGCAAAGACGCCGAGCACGGTGTATTTGATCTTGACGGTCTGGGGGTTGGCGGTGAAGTAGCCGTTGGCCATGCACTGGGTGTACATCTTTTTCTGGGTTTCCTGGACCGGGGTGGCCAGGTCGGCGCCTTTGATCCTGCGCTCAGCGCCACTGGAGAACAGTCCCTTCAGGAGTTCTGTCTCAAAGGGGAGCAGCGCTGCGTCATTTTCGTACTCCTTGACCTTGACCAGGTAGAAGTCCTTCTTGGCCCGCTCCTCGATCTTCAGGTAGCCTCGCTGGGCGAGATGGATGATGGTGGCGGTCACCTCGCGCATGCCGGCGGTCTCATCGATCACCGTGCCGGCTTCGGCCGGGGTGAGGTCTCTGCCCGCAGCGGTCTTGGGCGGGTCGAACCAGGCGGTGACCGGACCATTGACCCTGGGGTCGCGGCCTTTTTTGAACCATTTGGCGATGATGATGCCTGGCAGGATGAAATACCAGAACAGCGTCAGGAAACCGAGTATGGCAAAGGTCACCCGACCCGCGAACGTGTCGGCGAAATCGGTGTAGGCCGCAGGCTCGACGTAGGCGATCTTGTCGATCGGAAATCCGACCACCGCGGTAAGCCCTTCACCGCTCTCAAGTCTGACATCAGAGGTGATCGTGGCATCGTTCCCCTGGAGATCCAGCGTGCAGTTCTTGGCGGTACTCCCTGAGACACCGGTATAGCAGGTGGAAAAGCCGGTGCCGGCGATGACCGTGGTGGGCAGGGTGACCGTGGTTGAAGCCTTCAGAATCGGTACCGGCCACTGTGTTCCGGTCACGTTCCAGTAGAGCTCGTCGTGGTCAGAGAAATAGGTGATAGCGCCACTGACACGGTAGCGGATGATGTAGGTCATCTGACCTCGCACGGTCGTGCTGCCACTGCCGATCTTGACTTTGAACATGGTCGAGGTGGATTCGTCAGTATACTGGTAGGAGGCTCCGGTCTCGTCCGTGATGGAGAGGAGGGAGTAGGTCAGTTTGAACTTTTTGCCATCCTCATTGGTCTTGACCACCGGGATCTCGCGAAAGATGCCGTGTTTCTCCCCGGTCGGAGTACCATAATCGTATTCGATGGTCTCGGTGACATCGAGCGTCGCGTCCTCTTTGACCGTGATGTCGGAGTGGAAGCTTTTGATCTGTTCGGCCGCGGCCGCAGCGTGAGGCGCACAGATGACAGTGCTTAGGTCTATTCCACAAATAACATACGCTGGTGTATACTAGGGGCATGAACACCCAAGAACAATATGCAGTGATGAAAGAGACGCTTGATGAACGACAATGGCGAGTATTCCTTGCGACGGAAGCTTTAGTTGTCGGATTCGGTGGTATCAGCCACGTGAGTCGCCTTTCCAGATCAGACAGAAGAACGATAGGCAAGGGGATCAAAGAACTCCAACAGCCACCTCTAAAAGGGCGAAT
>MNZT01000034.1 GCA_001873755.1 Candidatus Wirthbacteria bacterium CG2_30_54_11
CCGATCATCAAAGGGAAAAGGATGACGCCAGAACGCTCTAAAAAGCAGATCGTTTTGAATATTTGAGGACAATTACTACCATTTTTATCCTCGCATGATATTTTTTGATCTTTTTAGCAATAAATCGACAGCCCCATTTTGTATGCTTACAGTTATTGTACTTTGTCGATTGCAATATTATGAGCTTCGATATAGTTGTCGATGAGCTGTTTCCAGTCGGTCAGCTCGACCGCCTTTTTAGCCGCGATCTTCCGTTCTCCCCGCTCGCTGTGATCGAGATGGACATAGTCGTGAAATACTGTATAAAGGGAATCGACCACCTGGGAGTATGATCTGCCTTTCCGTTTGACAATCCAGATGCCGGGGTCCTTCTGATCCTTTAGTTTTTCGTCCAGGTACATGCCGCACCCGGCGAGATCGGTGGTGACCGCCGGTACACCCATGGCGGCAGATTCGATAGGTGTATACCCCCAGGGCTCATAGTAGGAAGGGAACACACCGAGATGGCAGGCTGCCATGGCATCGTAATAGCTGAGGTTCAAAAACCCGTCATTGCCGTCCAGATAGACAGGATAAAAGATCACTTTGACGAAATCTTCCGGTCCGTTGTCCAGTCCCAGCCGCTTCAGTTCCCGCATGACCGTGTCCTGGGTTTCATTGGTCAGGACATGCGTCGACGAAGGCGGACAACCTTTGCGCTGAAATTTCCAGACATCTTTTTTCACCGCCGAGAAAAATTCTTCCGGCAGGATATTCTTTGGGGTCAGTTTTTCCCGGGACAGGAGTTTATTGGACAGATTGGTAAAGATCATGTCCGAATACTTACGGATGGTCGTACGCAGATGATAGTAGTAATTCTTGCTTTCGATGATCTCTGCCCTCGTCCGTTCGATTCCTGCCGGTACCCAGATGAAAGCCACTACCCGCTTGGCGGTTTTTTCTTTTTTCATGGTCTCGTTCAACTGGCCCAGAGCTTCCAGATACACATCCATACCTTTGTTCCGGTACTCGTAGCGCCCCACCATGAAAAAAGCCAGGGTCTCTTCTAGGTCAAAATACTGACCTTCGTACGGAAAGAAGTAATAGCTGAAAAAATCACGCATTTTATCCCGGGTCTGACGATGCAGCACAGCCAGGTCTTCCATCACCGGAAATTCATCGCTGTCGAGTCCGTTGAGCACCAGTACATCCGGTTTGCGACCCAGGATCTTTTCCGCTTCCATGGCGGTGGTCGCACTCACGGTCGTGAACGCATCGCTCGTCTGCGCACAGGCATACTCAGTCGTAAATTTCGACTCAATATTGCAGCCGTAGGCTTCCTTTTTCGGATCCATGGTATCCAGTTCGGCATACAGGTCCCGTCCGCTCCCTGCGATGCTCCGTCCCAGCATGGTCGCATGGGTAGTGAATACCGTACCCACTTTGGCTTTCTGCAGTTTCAGCCAGAGCAGGGCAAAACCGGCCATCCATTCGTGGCACTGGGCCACGATATTTTTGCCCGGCTCGGTGGCGGCGATCTTTTCGATCAAAATCCCGGCGGCTGAGGCCCAGAGCATGGGTTCTTCGAAATCCCAGGCGCCCCGCAGTGAATCGATGCCGTAGCTTTCCCACCAGAGCTTTTTCCAGGCATCCTTGTCCTCGATGATGCCACCGGCATCAATCAGGATGACCTTGGGTTCGCTCTCGATCATCCAGCGGCCGTAGCGGCATTTGATCTTCTGTTTTTCCATCTCCCTGAAGACAGGCACGAGGTCGCGGGGAGTGTCCTCAAATTCCACATCCAGTTCTGATTTGCCGGCGATGTACGGCCCGATCAGATAGTAGTCCTTGTAGTGCTTCTTCATCTGGCGGGCTTTGCTCTTGATCACGGTATAAATCCCGCCGACCTTGTTGGCCGCTTCCCAGCTCACCTCAAAACAGATGTCAGCTTTGGCTTTCATGATCTCAGTCTCCTTTTGGGTTGTATCTTCGTTTTGGCAGAAGGTATCTTTACCTGCCCTATCATACCTAAAATCTCGGCAACACTCCATGCCTGATGAAAAGCGCCGTCCGCATGGCCGTCATCCGCGCTGAATATCTCAGGGATGTACTCGATTCCCAGTGACTCTATATGGCAAAATAATCCTTTCAGGATCTCTTCGATTCTGGCCTGACCTGCTTTCGGACCCCAGGCATAGGTCAGGCTCCGCCCATACATGCCCAGGAGCCAGGGCCAGACTGTACCCTGGTGATAGGCGCGGTCACGGTCAACCTGCGATCCGCCGTAGTAGCCTTTGTACTCCATATCCTTCGGCGAAAGTGTCTTCAGACCATAGG
Source organism: Candidatus Wirthbacteria bacterium CG2_30_54_11 (assembly GCA_001873755.1). Taxonomy (GTDB): domain Bacteria; phylum Patescibacteriota; class CG2-30-54-11; order CG2-30-54-11; family CG2-30-54-11; genus CG2-30-54-11. The sequence continues at coordinate 2,317 of MNZT01000034.1, forward strand.
GAGTGAGAAGTTCGCGTTCGACCGTGCGGAGCATCAGTTTCGCCTGGGGTCTGGTAAGCAGAGGGAACGGGAGACCGGAGGCGAACAGCTGATTGGGCCGTACCTGCCAGGAGGTTCCTTTTACTCCCACCACATCAGCGAGATATCCCAGGTCAGGATGGACGAACTTGCTCAAAAAATTTGTTTTCACATAGGAACACAATTCATCGAGGTCAGGGAAATTGCGCTGACGGATGGCATCTGCTGCCAGCGGATAGGAAAGCTGGTATTCGCGGGACAGTTCGCCGAGGATCATAAGCGAGTTGTACCAAAGGGCCTGGATCTCTACGGGTTTGCCGTAGCGGGGCGTCACCGCCCGGTCGAAAACGATCGCATCCATCCAGGTAGCCGCTTTGCTGCCGTCACCGGCCAGCATGATCAAACCGTCCTGATCCATCACGGGATGCTCTCCCTCCTGATGGAGATAGCGGACAATGATCTCCTGCACGGTCGGCCATACCATTTCCAGGGCTTTTTGGTCTCTGGTCACACGGATGTACTGGAAGAGAGCGACGATAAACCAGAGTGAACTGTCTCCGAGGAACTCATACCTCCTGTCTGATTCTTCCAGAATGTTGGGCACCAGCCCGCCACGGGACTGCTGCGCCAGGGTCAGGAGCATCTTCTTGGCCCGGGAGGCGGAGCCTGAGATAAGCAATAGACCCTCCATCGACTGGAGCATATCTCTGCTCCAGAGCCCAAACCAGGGGTACCCGGCCATGATGCCGGTATGTCCCCCGGGATTCTCAACCCAGAAATCGTCTGCCTGAGAGGAAAGCTTTCCCTTCCAGCGCTGTATGATGTCACGCGATTCGGCCTTTTGGGAGGGAATCAGCTTGAACGCATCCTGACAGCTCATTTCCCGTCCGTCAAAATCCGGAACGCTCCCGTCGATCGCTTTGCCCTCCTGCGCCATAGCAAAAACCAGGCGAAGCGGATCCCGGAGCCGGTCTCCTGCGCTGGAAAATTTGCCCGGGCAATAGAGATCTTCTATGTACTCATACCCCCGTCCCATTTCACTGTCGTACTGAAAGCTGTGGTACCAGTCCTGCTTGTCGGTATACTCGCTTCCCTTCGAAAGGATGAAGCTCAGTCGCTGATCGACCTTGTTCTTCATCGTCAGCCCAAACCAGCCGCCCGGCGTTGTCTCTACCCGCTCAAAAACAAACGGAAGAGAACCCGTCCATTCATCGCCTCGCTCGCTGTGATAGGGCGCCTGGGTCATGACCTGATGGATATTTCGTGCGGTGACCAGCGGATATACGCAAAAATCAACGCCCTTCAGATCACCCTGGAAAAAATATTCGACTTGTGCTGCTTCATACCCCTTGTGCACCCGTATCACTTTCAGGATCGATAGGTCACATTCATGAAAATTGCCAAAGCGAAACCAGACTAAAGAGGGTGCCTGACCATAGTCCACCAGATGCATGAAGCCTCGAGGATAGATCGTATCGGCATAGTATTTGTGCGCCGAAAAAAAATAGCGGTGCTCCCCGATAGTAACTTTTTCCTCCAGAGCACCGACGTGGAGATAGCGGCTCCCCTTATCATCAAAACCGCTGATGAGGAGACCGTGATATTTGCGGGTATTGATCCCGGCGAACGTTCCACTGGCATACCCGCCTCGCCCATTGGGCAGCAGCCACTCTTTGCGCATGAGGGTTTCCAGCCTGAGATCCGGAGCAACTTGGTGTCTCATGGTTTCCCGTTGTTGTGATCTAGTCCGATATCCGCACGATCATGTCATTGAGCACATTCATATACGTTATGAATGCCTCATAGGGACTGTCATAGGGATTGAAATATTTATGTACGTCGCCGTCAGAAAACCATTTGGTACACATATAGTAAAAATGGTCTGAGGTCTGCAGTTTGCGCCAGTCCTTGATGATATGCTGATACTTCTGCAGGTGGCCATGCTCCTTGCGCTGTTCTTTTTTTAGATTGGAAAGCAACTTGCCTTCCAGAAGGTAGATCTCCTTCAGCGCGGCCTGCTGCATCTTATTGCCCAGCCAGGCGCTCAGGTCCCGTTCCAGATCTGCCCAGGAGATGAGATGGTGAATGTCCATTTCCCCGGCAGATGTGTATTCGGTCACCACCTCGGACGGTGTTTTGAAGGTCATCCCTTTGTGTTTCAATATCTGGCCCGGCAGATGCCGCATGAAATCAAAGATCCCGGTATCAGCCCACTGGTGTTCGCCAAACGTCTCATAGTCCATGAACAGGTTCACCGTCTGCCCCTGGATCCCGCTCAGCCATTTGACATACTTTTCGGCGGTCAGGGGGTACTCGTTCCACTGCCGGTTGGAAAAACGGAACGCAATGTCATCAGAAAGCTTGTAATTTTTCAAAAGCAGCCGGATGTTCGCAGTCCCGCTCGGCGTATAGATGAAATTCGGGGACCGCCACTCCAGTACGCGATCGGCTCCTTCGGCCAGGATGCCGATATAGCCCATCTTTTCGACGACCTGAGCCAGCTCGTTGTTGTAGATCAGTTCAGTGTTGCGAAACACCCGCGGCACCACGCCGAAGAGATGTTTGATCTTCCGTTTGTGCTCATCCACCTGCTTCATGAACTCTTCTTTGGAATAGAGGAACGAAAGCGAGTGGTAAAATGTCTCGTCGAGGAACTCAACTCTTCCGGTCGCCGCAAGTCGCTTGAACGATTCTATGACTTGTGGGGTGTACTGTTCGAACTGCTCAAGTGCGACGCCGCTGATGGAATAGGCGATCTTGAACTCAGGATGCCGGTTCAGTAATTCGAGCATCAGGGCATTGGTCGGCAGGTAGCATTTATCGGCCACCTTGCGGCAGATCGCACCGTTCTTCTCGTCATCAAAATAATGATGGGATTTGCCGACATCGAACACACTGAAGTGACGCAGGCGGTTCGGCTGATGGACCTGAAAATAAAAGCATATCGCTTTTTGCATAGTGTTTCCTTAGGCGACCAGGCCCTCATAGACCCGTTTGACCTTCAAGCCCACCTTGTCCCAGGTCAGGGAGTAGACTTCCTTCTGACCATGTTCGACCAGTGTCTGCCCCAATGTTTCCTGGTAGCGGAGGACAGCCAGGATCTTATTGGTCAATTCATCGATATCCCAGAAATCTACTTTCAGGCAGTGCTGGAGGACCTCGCTCACGCCTGACTGTTTTGAAATGATGCACGGAGTGCCGTTGATCAGCGATTCCAGCGGTGTAATGCCAAACGGTTCACTGACCGAAGGCATCACATAGAGGTCTGCCATCTGGAACGCCCGGTCAACATCCCTGCCCTCGAGGAAACCGGCAAAAAGAACATTCTTTGCCATACCCATGTCTGCGGCTAGGCGCACCATATGGGCTTCCATATCACCGCTGCCGACGAAGATGAACTTGACCGTAGGATCAAGTGCCAGCACTTTTTTCGCGGATTTCAGAAAATAATCAGGGCCCTTCTGGAGGGTGATACGGCCGAGGAACAGGACAACTTTATCTTTTGTCCCGAAGCTCACCTGATCCGGATCAAATGAGGCTTTCTGCGGTTCGACCGCATTATGCATGATGACGACCTTGTCCGGACTGATGCCATAATGTTCAACGATCTTCCATTTGGTGAATCCGCTGACCGCCAGGATGACATCGGCAGCATGCATCCCCGCACGCTCGATATCATACACATGCTGATTGGGATGCCCGCCGGTCCGGTCAAATTCCGTAGCATGTACATGCACGACGAGCGGCAGCCCTTTTGATTTTTTGACCGCGACTCCTGCCTGATAGGTCATCCAGTCATGGCAATGCACCACGTCATATTCCCCTTCTTCGGCGATGGAAGGTGCCAGCAGGGCATAGCGTTCGACTTCTTCAAACAGGTTGGTGCCATAGATCGCCTCGCTGCCGGTGCCTGCTTCGCGCTTGCGGACGACCCTGAGGTATTCCTCCTCGTAGCTGACGGCGCTCTGGTACGGACGAAGAACCGTTCTGATGTGCTTGACCTTGACGGTGACTTCCTTGCGGTCAAAGATCCCCTCGAGATGCATGAACTGATCGCGGTGGTGCTCGTCGAAAATATGTGGCAACACGAACGTTATATCGACGTCATGATGGGTCAGACCCCGGGTCAAACCATAACATGCAGTGCCAAGCCCTCCGCTTTTGACGGGGGGAAATTCCCAACCGAACATGAGTACTCTGATCTTTGATCGATCTGCCATGATCCACTTTGCTTTCTGTTTATTTCCGTGCTGCACTATACCTATAAATCTTTAAATTTTACCGAATAAATGAAATCCTGTCAATATCTATATAATAGTACCATAATGATACAAAAAAACAAGACCTCGTCCCGAGGTCTTCGTTTTATATTCGTATATCTCAAAAAAGTGGCTTCACATAGACTCTTTCAGCTAGGCACTGTGGAGGAA
>MNZT01000063.1:0-4254 GCA_001873755.1 Candidatus Wirthbacteria bacterium CG2_30_54_11
AGGAAAAATCGATGACCTGGTCGATGCGGAGTCTCGCAGGAAAAATCGATGACCTGGTCGATGCGGAGTCTCGCCGTGCCGGCACGGATGAACACGAGGACGAGGATGACCGCTCCGGTCTTCAGGAGGAACCAGACGGGCGACATCCAGCCGAGCCCGAACCCGCCCAGGAATACGGTCGCGATGAGCGCACTGCCCACGACCAGCGCCATCTGGCGGGCAAGGAGAACAAGCGCCAGTTTTTTGCCGGAATACTCGGTGAAAGGCCCGCCTACGATCTCAGTCTCGGCCTCCGGCACATCGAAGGGCATGCGCTCAAGTTTGGCCTGCAGGCCGATGACCGCGACTATCAAGCCGAAGATATAGACCACCATGTGGAGAGGATGGACGAGACTGTGGTTCGCGATCTCGCTCAGCTGCCAGCTGCCGGTCAGGATGGCCGGGGACAGGATGGCGATGAGAAATGGTACTTCATAGGCGAACAGCTGGGTGATGGCTCTGACCCCGCCGAAGACCCCGAAGAAGCTCGAAGAGTGCCAGCCGGCCAGGAAGTAGACCAGAGTTGGAAGCCCCAAAAGGTACAGAATCACCAGAATATCGCCGGGGAAGGAATTGTAGACCGTTAGTCTTCCGATAGGCAGCAGTGTCGCCGCACTTCCGACCGCTGCAAAAGCGACCAGCGGCAGAATGTTGAACATGAAAGAGCTCGCCTGCTTGGGCGTGATATCTTCCTTGGCCAGCAGCTTGATCAGATCGGCAAAAGGCTGCAGCAAACCATGTGGCCCGGTGTACTGGGGCCCGACACGAGCCTGCATCCGGGCATAAAGCTTACGGTCTAGCCAGTCCGCAAAGAGCGCCAGCGTGATGAGACTCAGAAGTCCCGGGAAAATGAACAGTGAGACGAAAACATTCACGATTTCCATGTCAGCATGATCCTTTTACAAGAGAACTGTTACTTCACTTGAGTTATGTGTCATCCTCGTGACTCGTCCTCCGTAGCGTAATCGCGAAGGGGGAAAACGGGGATCCCCGCCCTTGGCGACCGTCCCTTGGACGAGTCTCGCAAGGCGGAGGCTCGCCTTTGAAGGCGGCAGAAACAAACAGAAAAACATCTTTCCCTTTTCTTTGTCTAGATCCCCGGGTCAAGCCCGAGGATGACAAGCCGCCCTATCCTTTGATCCCGTGATTCTCTGCATAGTACCGGTTGCTGTAAGCCACGAGTTCTTTCCAGGACATGGCCGGCTTGCCGGTGTATACATCGGCAAGCAGAACTGCCCGGTCGGTACAGGAGATGCAGGGATCGATGGAAGCGATGATGACCGGGATATCTGCCATGTGTGAATTTTTGAACATTTCCAGCACGGCCGGGATATTGGCCAGGGTGGGTGCACGGACTTTGTAGCGGAACGGTTTGTCCGAGCCATCGGCCATGAGGTAATGCACATCTTCGCCGCGCGGTGCTTCGTAGCGGGTGATCGATTCTCCGGGTCCTACTTTGCGGGGATATTTGACGGAAATGGGTCCCTCGGGGATCTGGTCCAGGATCTGTTCGATGATCTTGACCGCTTCCAGCAGCTCTCTGGCATGGACATCGTAGCGGGCCATGGCATCGCACCCTTCTTCGACGATCATATTCACCTTCAGTTCATCGTAGATGAGGAAGGTGTCGGTGACGCGATGGTCGACGGGGACACCGGAACCACGGGCGGTGGGACCGACAGCGCCGAGCTCGATCGCCTTGTTGTGACTGAGCATGCCGACATCCCGGAACCGGGCGATGAAGCTGGGTTCATGCGTGGCCATGTCGATGTAGTACTTCATGCGTGACTTGAGGCTCAGGACTTTGGCCCGGACATTATCGAGCTGCTCTTTGGTATAGTCTCGTTTGACCCCGCCGAAGATGTTGACCGCATAGTTCACCCGGTTGCCGCTCAGCTCCTCCAGAAGGTCCATGACGACCTCGCGGTCCTTCCAGCTGTACATGAAGATGGTGTCGAATCCGACCTCGTGCGCCGCCACCCCGATCCACAGCAGATGGCTGTGCAGACGCTCAAGTTCACCCAGGAGCGCCCGTATGTACTGGGCGCGTTTCGGGACTTCGAGTTGCATGAGTTTCTCGACTCCGAGCACATAGGCCATGGAGTGCGCATGCGAACAGATGCCGCAGATCCGTTCGGTCAGGAACATACCCTGGACATAATTACCGCGTTCCATTCCTTTTTCGATGCCACGGTGAGCATAACCGATGCGGGCATCGGCGGAGACGATATTTTCACCATCCAGCGTGAATGTGAAATTGATGGGCTCCTTCAGGGCCGGATGCTGGGGACCAACAGAAATATTGACGAGTGACATGGCGCTGCTCCCTGTTATTCTTTCGTGGCGACCTGAGTTGCGATAGTTTAGGCTTGGTTGATGAGGCAGGCCCCGGTGGGTTTGCCGGCATCGTCTTTTTCCATGACACAATTCTTCCGTAGCGGAAATACCCCGTCTTTCCAGTCATCCGGCAGCACGAGCCGGGCGAGGTTGGGGTGCCCGGTGAACACGATGCCCAGGAGGTCATGGATCTCCCGTTCGTAGAGTAGCGCTGCCGGCAGAACAACCGTGATAGAAGGAAGCTCCGGTCCGTCGTAGGGAACCTGCACGGTGACGACCAGCATCTCGCTTTTGTGGGCAAGCAGATATTTGACCGCCAGCTTGTCACCGAGATCGACGCCCACGATGGTGCTGAGAAATTTATAGTGCACTTCGTCGGTGATGGCTACGTTCATGACGTCCAAAAGATGCTTCGCGTCGACGGTCAGTTCGACCTGACGTGCATTCCAACGCTTCAGGGTGCCGTTGAATTTCTGAAAATCTTTTTCGAAAAGAGCCAGGGCTGTATCTTCGGTCATTTCTTTCTCCTTATGCTGCCTCTAATTTGGCGATCAGTTTGGCGACCGCGTCGATGATGGCTTCGGGCTTGACCGGGCAGCCAGCGATGTAGGCATCCACCGGGATCTCGGTATCGACTCCGGCATGGATATTGTAGCACCCGCGGAAAACGCCTCCGGAGCAGGCACAGGTCCCGATGGCGAGCACGAATTTCGGCGACGGCATCTGTTCATAGATGCGGCGCAGCCGTTTGGCGGATTGATTATTGACCGGGCCGGAGCACAGCAGGATGTCTGCATGTCTGGGCGTCGCTTTCAGCTTGATGCCGAAGCGCTCGATGTCATAGCGCGGAGTCAGCGCATCGAGGATCTCAATGTCGCAGCCGTTGCAGGCGCCGGTATTGAAATGCAGCACCCACGGAGAATGCAGACGCGCCCACTTGGTCAATCGGGACAGAAAACCTGTTTTCACGGTCATGGTGATGTATCCTGATTAATCGTACTTGAAGGTCAAAGTAGCAACACTGACGGAAATGACCACGAGGTAGACAATAGCCCAAAGAGCGCTCTGCCCGGTCGGGATGGTCGCGATGACAAAAGCGCCGACTTCCATGACCGTGTAGAACAGGGCGGTGCGGAAAAAGTCCTGATAGGAAAAAGGCGCCCTCTGGTTCTGGATGTTCTCGCCGCCGGCATAGGAGGTGATCTTTTCGGTGGTCGGAGTGAATGGCGGGGCTAGAAGTCTGCCAAAACCATACAAAGCGATGCCAACCAGCGAAAAGAAGGCGAATGTAACGGGAGGAGAAAGGAGGATGTCCATGGAGACTAACCTTTTAACTTGCTGAGCTTGCGGATATCAAGCGTGCCGTAGTGCCGGTAGGTCAGCATGATGAGGCTGAGCGCCACTGTGGCCACCACGGCTTCGATCACGATGTAGGTGATGAGGTAGGACTGGGCCAGGGCAAGTCGCCCGTTGGCAGAACCGGCGGCGATGAACAGGAGACCGATCCCCTTGGACATGACCTCGATACCGATGAAGATCTTGATCAGATTGCGGTACGAAAGTATGGCGTAGAGACCGAGCCCGATGATGCCGAGAGCCACGATGAACAGGGCATAGAAATTAAAAAAGATTGAATTTTCCACGATCTACTCCTTCGTAGTGCTATCAGTGAGCCCGACCGCGCCGTCATCAGCATCCTCTGCCTTCAGATGTCCCGGCAGGATGCGGAAGAACGCCGCCAGACCGAACACGCCGCCCAGGATCACCATGAGCTGCGCCAGAATGTCGAACCTGCGCTGCTCCCAGAACACGATCCTGAAATCAGCCATCATATCCACAGCTCCCAAGGCCTTGTCCGGCAGTGAACCGGAAATGCCG
>MNZT01000063.1:4273-6753 GCA_001873755.1 Candidatus Wirthbacteria bacterium CG2_30_54_11
CGAACACGACCAGCGCAAAAAAAATGGGGAAAAAGATCAAGGGCCGGTCAGTATCCAGCTCTTCCTTCAGGTCCCGTGTCAGGCTTATGGCTGAAATGAACAGCACGGTCACCAGTCCTGCCACCACGGTAAGCTCAAAGACGGCCACCCACATGGCATTGAACAAAAAGTAAATGATGCTCGTAAGGATGCTCGCCCCGGCCAGTGCAATAGCCGAAACCAGCAGCTGCCGGCTGAGCACTGCAAAGGTGAGGAGGACGACCGCTGAAACAATGATGATGTCAAAAAGCATACTTTTGCCCGTGTACTAATGATTTGGTGTCATCCTTGGATATATCATTGTCATCCTCGGGCAGCGACCCGGGGATCCAGAAATATATAAAAGAAAAAGACCTAACCCAGCAGCACTACTGCCGCCGGCTCTATGATCGTATTGATGAAATAGTAGAACCAGACACCGACGGTGAGGCACAGCACGGCGAGGATGATCATGGCTGCCTGCATGGGCACGGCAACTTCCCTGACCTCTTTGAGCGTATCCTTCAGTTTGCCTAAGAACACCCGCGACTGCACCTTCAACAGCATGGACAGGGTGAGCAGACTGCCAAGTATCGCCGCGCCGGCCAGCCAGTAATTCTCTGCCTGCACCGCAGCTATGATGATGATGAGCTTGGACCAGAACCCGCTGAACGGCGGGATGCCGGCGATAGTGAGCGAACCTACGACCGAGGTGGTGGAGGTGACCTTCATGCGGTTTTCCAGTCCGCCCAGCGCATCGATGTCCCTGGTTCCCGTTGCCTGCTCGACCGCGCCGGCATTGAGGAAGAGCAGCGATTTGGACAAGGCATGATTGATGAGGTGAAACAGTCCTCCGATGATTCCCAGGGGAGTAGCAAGACTGAGACCGCCGAGGATATAGCCGACCTGAGCTACGCTGGAATAGGCAAGCAGCCGTTTGAAATCAGTCTGTTTGAGTCCGAGCAGGCCGCCAAGCACGATCGAGACCGCCGAAAGTACGGTCAGGGCAGAGAGGATTTGAGCCGGTGCATGAAAAACTGTAAAGAGAACACGAGCGATCGCATAGACTCCCAGAACCTTGATCAGTACTCCCGACAGCATGGCTGACACCGGAGCCGGTGCGCTCGGATGCGCATCAGGAAGCCAGGCATGGAAGGGAACGAGAGCTGCCTTGAAAGCGAACCCGCAGAGCAGCAGCCCCCCGAGCATGAGCGTGGTGGGCTGTGCGCCGCGGCCGGCGAGGGCAACAGAAAGACCGGAAAAACTAAGCGTACCGTAGAGATAGAAAAGCACGGCGCTGGCGAACACGATCATGGTGGTCGAGATCGCCGACAGGATCATGTACTTGAACGCCGCCTCGATGCCGTCCCACTTCAGACTGAAAGCAATGAGGACATACGATGCGACCGCAGCCGCTTCCAGGCAGACATAAAGCGAAAAGAGGTCTGACGCCATGACCAGCGAGTACATACCGGCGCACATGATGAGGAACAGGCTGTAGAACTTGGTCTTGCCACCCAGGTGGTCCATGTAGCTCGTAGCGTACAGGCAGACGATGGCGCCGATGACGCTGATGGTCAGCATGAGGAGCGAACTCAGCGCGTCTACCCTGAGCTCGATGCCCCACAGCGTCGTGATGGCGGAGACGCCCCGGCCGAACTCAGTGGTCAGATACCAGGACATGACTGCCAACAGGGTGAAGACCGAGACCGAGAGTACCGTGACCGCCTGCCGTGAAACACGGGACAGGAACGGCAGGACACAGGCCAGTGCGAGCGGCAGGATGAAGAACCAGAAGGGAAAATAGTCTACAGAAACCATCGTAAGACCCCTGTTATCTGAAAATGATGAACATGACTATTCCCATGCCGCCGATGACCCAGAGCGAGTAATTGACAAGCAGGCCATTGTGCATCCACCCGAGCGCATTGCCGGATATCCTTGCGGTCGAGGTAACGGCGGTTTCATAAAAGCTATCGATCAGACGGTCAAACTTGAACATGACACTGGCGACCACATCCACTCCCCGCTTGAAACCCCATTCGTAGATATCGAAGAACCGTTTCTCAGCCAGATCATAGAGCTGACGGAGTCCGGGAAGATGATGAACCGGCTCTGATGCCATGCTGGCATTTCCATTGGCTTTCTTCATGCCGTGCCGATGAAGCAGGTAGGCTGCGACGAGCACGAGCATGGACACTCCGGCGATCCAGTTGAGGGAAAACGAGTGACGCCAGAACTCCATCTCGCTGTGCCCCTCTTCCAGCACATAGCTATGTGCCACTATAGGCTCGAGCAGACGTTCCAAGGGCAAACGGTTGTATACGCCGAAGAGCACGCAGCCGAAAGCAATGACCACCATGGGAACCAGCATGGCCCAATGACTTTCTTTGACCTTTTTGATCGGCATGTCCTTATTGACCTTGCCCAGGTAGACGGAATACCCAAGCTTCAGAAAGGAG
>MNZT01000013.1 GCA_001873755.1 Candidatus Wirthbacteria bacterium CG2_30_54_11
CGTCGCATAGCTGGTACGATCGCGTGACTGCAGCCAGGCTGCGGCCGGACCAGCTCCTTTAGACCCCATGTCCAAAATGGCGCTGGTGCCACCGCCGCTGATGCGCAGCCCTGCTTCATTGGCAGTTCCCGCTGCCGTCGGTGCCCCATTCAGGGCTCCCCAGACCTCCAGTCTGGCTCCCGGAGCTGCTGTCCCCACGCCAACATCACCATCAGGCACGATGACATCCCCGATACCATTGGGATTTATGGTCAAATTCTCGTTGGCATCATAAGTAGTGATATTCGCCGCTCCACCATATCCGAAAAGCGCCTGATTCGTGTAGATGCTCCCTCCGTCATACACGAGGAGATCCCAGGTACCGGTACTGTTGGCATTCAGACCAAAACCGGAGGCGCTGATCTTGCCAAAGCGATCACAGGCACCTCCAAGACAGGCATAGTGGTATTGATTGGCCGCATCGATTGCCGTCAGGCCATCGACCTGAAATCCTCCGTCCGCCCGCATGAGATAGGGCGTATAGGTACCATTGGTAAAGCTGTTCTGCTGATTGAGCCGCAGCCACGCATCAGTTCCCTGAATCGCATATTTATCATTGACCAGAAGATGATTAGTAATATTGGTGTTACCACCTCGCACATCCAGTTTGTAACCCGGCGCTGCTGTCCCGATGCCGACATTGCCGTCATCCCGGACGAGCAAGGCGCTCACGCCATTGTCCTGAACCTCGAAATCACCAGTTGAACTCAAGTTGATGGTCGTATTCGAAACCCCATTATTGGCGATGGTGAAAGGGAAAGCGTTCTGGGTGATCGTGGTATTTTCCAGTAACGGATTGGTGCCCAGACGCACCATGTCAGAAGTGGTGTTGAGATACAGTCCGCTCTCTGCCCCCAGCACCCCGTCCTGCCAGAGCACCCCGCTGGGTCCTCGAGTGATGACCTGACCGGTAACCCCTGAGGACGGTGTCCCTGCGGTATCATACAGGTAGGGTATCCGCCCGGAAGTCAGGACGTCGAGATTATAGGCTGGAGCAACTGTCCCGATACCGAGCCTGTCGTTTGTTTTGTCCCAGGAAAAGGTGTCATTGCATTCGACCACGTTGCCGGCGAGGCCGTAGCATACTCTGCCGGTGGTGACCGTGCCCACCTGGGGGTCGGACTCCACCAGATTGTTCCAAAGAATCCCGCTGGCACCCCGAATCAAGTACTGCCCGGCGACACCGGAGCTGGGAGTTGCTGCCGTATCATAGAGAAAAGGGATCCTTCCGGAATTATTCACATCCAGGTTGAAAGCTGGACTGGTAGTCCCTACGCCGAGCCTGGTCCCGATATAGCCATTCCCGCTGATATTGAAATTCGCCCCTGCCTGGAGTGTCGCCTGATTCCAGATGAACTCGGTCGCGTGTTTGGAATCCAGCATGTCTGCATTGGTAGCGAAGTCAGACTGGTCCACGATGGTGTTATTGGCCGTACCGATCCCCCCGGAAGCATCATCGAGCCAGTTGTGCTTCAGCGCGATATCGCCCACCACGTCCATTCTGCCCAGATTGTCCAGGGTGGCGAGGTTGCTGGTATTTCCAAAATACAAGGTGCCAGTCCCGATGCTTTTGACCGTGAGCGCCCCGCTCATGCCGCTGATGGTATGGGCATCCGCCACACCGAGATCGATCCCGTCTGCGGCGCTGCGCATGATGCGAATCGTACCGGAGATTCTGAGATCGCTGCCGTAGGTCACGTCAGCCGCGCCGATCGCCACGTCCCCGCCGTTACGGCTAATATCCAAGGTAGCAGCATTGGTCGAAATATCGTTGCCGACCGTGCCCAGGGTGAGATAAGTGGCGGTTCCGAATCTGCCGGGTCCGGATATCCAGTAGCTGGAAGCAGGCTGGACCGCAGGAAGTGCTCCGCCTTTGTTCTCAATGTAGTTACCTGCACCCGGGATCTCACTCCAGTTATGCCCATCCAGAAGATCGCTGTTCGCAGCCATGGGCACCACGGTCAGAGGCTCCGCTCCCAGATCCTCCCCGTCGACGGTCACCCCGAGGCAATAGGGTGCGCTCTGAAACCGCAGATTGGGATCTGCATCGTTGATGATGGAGGAGATGGGGATATCGACGGAGAATACTCCGTTGTTCACCACCACCCCGCTCTGTGCATACGAAAGCCGGGACGTACCTGCCACGCAGGTGACATCGTCCGAGGTAATACGGAACACCATATCCCGGGTCCCGTCGACGAGCTCGCCGTTATTGGCCCGGAGCCGGCCCTGGTAGTGGATGCTCGTCGAAACCGCAGCGCGTGCGCTCAGCCATGGCCCGGTCAGGATAAAAGTACAAAGGACACCCAGGATGAGCCCTGCCCATCCGGAATGCTTTGATGGATTGATATGTTCTCTCACAGCGTCCCCTTGTACAAGAACCTAATGACTATCCCTCCTGTATCCGCTCCCTTGGGTGTCTCCCCCGCATACTAATATCTATATAGTATATACTGCCTGCTGCTTTATGGAAAGCTTCCACCGAGCCTGATCACTGTCCCGGAGCGGGGACTTCCTGACCGGCTGTTCCTGTGGTCGCCGGCAACAGAGCCTGCACCCGGGCCAGATCATCGGCGATCGTCTGTTTGTCGGTATCAGCCGCCGCCACACTTTCCAGAAACTGCTGTATGACTGACAGCTCCTGATAGGCCTCTTCGTACCGCCCGGCCTGTTCGAGGAATTTGGAAAGGTCATACCGCGGCGTCACCCAGTCCGGTTTGGCCCCTAGAGAGAGACGCAGATAGGATTCCACTAGAGAAGCAGGCCCGGTCTGGTCGGCGAGCATGGCCAGAGCGTAGTAGTACTGGGCGTTGGTAGGCTCCAGGGCTGCTGCTTTTTCATAGTACGCGGCCACTTCCCGGGGGATCTGCTGTCCATCTGACGAATGCAGTAGCACCTGTGCCCGACCGGCCCAGCCGCTCGCATTGGAGGGATCGATCTCCGTTACCTTTCGCAGATATCCCTTGGCTTCATCATAATACGCATAGGCTTCTTTCGTCAGGATGGTAGGGTTACCCTCGCCGTCCTTCTGCCGTTTCGTATCTGCCAGGTTCATGGCCCACATCCCGGCGCTCTGGAGATAACGTTCATGCCAGGGACACAAATCAGCGGCTTTGACCGCGTCTGCATACGCGATTGGCACGTCCGCTTCCGTGGACTCGGATCCTGTCTGTAACAAATACTGACGGGTAAATGCACTGTCTGCCAAAAACCAGCGCAAGGAGAAAAAAGCTACCGCCACGATCACCAGAGATCCGACCACCCCGCAGAGAAGCAATCTGGTTTCCAGTTGCCGGATAGCCTCCTCCGGCATCGATCCCGCGTCCGGAGAGGAAGCTGCCGGAGCAGCGGTCTGGTCTCTCAGCCCCAGGCTGACCGCCAGACTCATCCAGAAAAGAATCGAGGACACCACGCTGCTACCTGACAGGAACCAGAACGCCGCACATACCACCCAGAGAGCAGTCCAGAGGGTCGCGGGAGAGATAGCAGTATCACCACCGGCAGCCGGCCGTTCAAAACAACGGAGAGCTCTGGCTGCCACCCCGAGAAAAAAGAAAAAAGCCAGTACACCCACATAACCGGTATGGCTCAGAAGCGCGAATACTTCATTGAAGGGATAGGTAACGCTGTAGGTCCAGCCCTGGCCAAGATTCAATAAGACAGGTTTAAAAGCCGGATAAACGAAAGAAAAGGTCTCCGGACCGCTCCCGAACCAGGGATACACCCGGGCGATATGGGCTGCCCCATTCCAGCCGGTGGATAGATCCAGCATCGAATCAGAGGCGAGATAGCGCCCGATATGCAGCCAGGGGGTGTTGACCACCAGCCCGGCCATCCCCATCAATACCCCAAAGGCCAACAGATACCAGATATCCACCGGCTTGATCGCGCCCCAGGGCAGGATGAAGATGAGATACACTGCCGCCACCCCGGCCAGGATCCAGCCCGCCCCGACGCCGGCACTGACCACGCCCGAAGCACAGATCAACCCCAGGGCGAACCAGATCCCTTTGTACTGATGCCTCGGCTCACGCAGACCGGCCGTGACCGCACCCAGAGCGCCGGCGACCGAAAAGAGGGCCAGGGTAGACGGCATGCCCAGAGTTCCGACCCCCTGCCCGAAAGTGTTGATGCCCAGGACCTGCCAGCCGGCGCGTTGACCTATCGCCAGGAGGGATTGTACTACACTGCTGAGGATCAAACTGTACTGTATGATACTATCTCTCGACCGGGATTTCACGCTCGCATACGTGATCACGAACAAAGCAAGATATCCTGCCAGGGCGATGGCCGATCCCTGCACCCTCCCCTGACTGCCGAACACACTGGCCCATATACTGCGGGAACCGAGCACCGACAGCGCATAACTGCCGACCAGGACGGCCAGGGCAACCGTCATTCTCCGACCCAGACCAGCCAGGGGCCGGCTGCTTTCTGCCAGATGCAGAAGCGACAGCAGCACAGCTCCGACTGCTATCCAGGGCAACCATACCAGCTGCTTGGGAAAATCAAACCATTCAAAGGTCTGCTTCGAAAAAACCAGAGGAATTACCAGCAATCCCATGGCCAGCCAGCCCTGAAGCATCAGAAGCACTTTATTTCTCACTCGGGTGTTCATAAAAATCCTCTAAATGACCGGCCGGTTGGTTATCTGGATGCATAAATTGACATGACCCGGAGCGAACGTTCCTGGCTGGCGGCCGGCTCCTGTACGGCAGATGGTACAGTCGCGGGTATGAATGCCCCCGTACCGGTCGTCAGCGCCATGCTCACCCTGACCGTATCACCCTTTTTCAGATCTTTCAGAGTGACTGTTGTACTTTCGATCTTCTGTGTCTGGGCAGGGGCAGGATCATCCGGTCCCCGGGGTATGGCCTCGGAGACCTGAAAAGGAGGCATGGGATAAACAGGCATGACTGCCGACTCGCCTGGATCTGCAGTGGGAGCAACACCCGGCACCGTGCCTGGTGCAGAAGCCGGATTGAAATCCTGCATGGCCTCATTGTATTTCTGGAGCTCTTCCTGGTACGCATCCCACAGCTTCTTGTCCTCATCGGTATAGGCTGATGTCTCTGACAGCAGAAAAGAGCGCATTTCTTCTGGAATATCGAGTTTCACCTCTTGACCATTGGCCTCCAGCGTGATCGTGGTATCTGTCGTGCTGACAACGGTTCCCTGAATTTCGGCATTGAGAGTAGAAAGCGCTTCCTCGGGAAGGGAATCGATACCGGTCACCGAAAGGGAGCTGTCCCTCCCGGGAGCCAGCACGATCCCTGACCCGAGGCCGAGCAGAAAGCCCACGGCAAAGGTGATCAAGCCAAACACCATCAACTTGTTCGTTTTCGAGATTGCACCCATGACCTTCTCCAAAAAAAAATTAGACTGAACGATGCGCCGAAACCGTATTGGTAGTGACAGTCCCGTCCTGATCCTGAGACAGGATGACTTCGACTTCATCTCCGGGACGGAGATCTTTGAGCTCAACTTTTTGAGGATTCTGAATTTTGTTATCGCCTGTCACCAGATACAGATAAACCGACGAGTCAGAGGAGATCGCCACTTCCAGCTGATTGGCACTACGCTGGGTAGCATCTGCCTCAGCCGGGACGACCGTGATTGTTTTGTTGACGATTTCCTTGATCTCTCCCTTCACCGTGAGAGTCCTCTGCACGATCGCGGTCGAACTGGAAGTGAACATGGTGTCATTGACCTGCTGCATAGTAGGCGAGGACAGAAACATTTTTCCGAGGATCAAGCCGAAGATGAGCCCGACGATAGCACTGCCGGCGACGAAATACTCTGCTTTCTGCTGAAGCACCGTTCTGATTCGCTCAAAATTCATACCATCTCCTCACTATGGACAATTGCCGGAAGCAGCATAACAAAACGGCGGCGTGGACACAATTCCTACTTGATCAGATCCCGCGGGATGCAGGTCGCATCGACGCAGCCATAGTTATACAGTACATAGTCAAACTGCGGCATCAGGCTTGGCAGACCGTGCTGGACCTGCAGTGTTTTCCTGGTGTTGGAAAAATACCCGGTCGAATTGATGACGATCTCCTGCCCGACCAGTTTATAGGTGACGGTCGGCCAGGTGGCACTACGAGCCCGGATCGTGACCTGGATCGGGCTCAGCATGCTTTTGATCCTGAGCGCCCGATTGCTGCTGGCCTGATCGACAGGGATGGAGACATTGACCTGATGATCGACCGGATCCCAGTTGCCGCAACTGCGCCCGTACGAATTGTAGCAGCCTGACAGCATGGTGCAGGGATCACAGATCGGCGGCGTACGGGCATCAAAAAGATACCGGTCCATATCAAATGACCCGGTGCGCGAGGACGACGAAAAAGGTGGTGCACCCGGACCATCCCAGAAACCCAGACCAGGGGTGCCGTCACAGTAAGCGGTAGCCATTGCTTGCACTTCCAGCTGCATCCCATCCGCATAGATTTCTCCGACCGCAGAATCGGTCATATATAAAAAAGGCTGCAGAAAAGCCGCATTGGTAGTAGTGGTGAAGGTGAGGTATAGCCTCTCCCAGTAGATCCCGGTCGTCTGATTGAGCTGCCGTTCTTTGACGAATACGCTGTTGCCGATCGCGGTCTGGCCTGCATCCCAGACATCAGCTCC
>MNZT01000110.1 GCA_001873755.1 Candidatus Wirthbacteria bacterium CG2_30_54_11
GAAGCAAGAATTCGCTACGCTGGCTCTTACACGAAACGACTTTCACGGAGAATGGAACTACGTCACCCGAGTTCCAGAAACGATTGCAACCCCCTAGAGGGAAAAGTGTAGGATGATGAGTACCTCAGTAAACGGAGGACTCATCATGAAGCAGAAGGGAAAGTTAACTGACACGGAGCGTAAACTTATCGGAGAGTGGCATGGGAAAGGGATCTCAAACAAGGAATGTGCCAGACGGTTAAGCAGAGAGCCTTCAACAATCGGCCGGGAGCTAAAACGCAATTGCTTCCACACGGAGATCGGGCAGACGATCTATGAACCGTTACACGCACAGGGGCTGGCTGATGAAAGAAAGGAACGAGCTTGGGGAGCAAAACTACCTCTCAAAAATGAGCAAATATTCAAATATGTCATGAGGCATTTACGCAAAGGATGGAGTCCAGAACAGATCTCAGGCAGATTGAGAAAGCAGGATCACCCGGGAGAAAAGGATTGGTCGATAGATCCGGAGACAATCTATCAGTACATTTATGCCAAGAAGAGTAGATCCAAACGACTGTGGGAGCTCCTGCGACGAGGGCAGAAGCGGAGGAGGAAGAAGAATGGGCGTAAAGCACAAAGAGTGAGGATTCCTGACCGGGTTTCCATTCACGATAGACCTCAGGAAGTAGCAGAACGAAAAGTGTTTGGCCATTGGGAAGGCGACAGTATCGTCGGGAAAGGCCACCAGAGTGGACTTCATACCAGCTATGAACGGGTAAGCAGCCTGACCAGAATATGGCCGATGGCTAGAGTGGATTCAGAATCGTCCATCCAGGCACAGAAAAGGATCTTTGAGGTCTATCCTCAAGGGGCTCGCAAAACGACGACACTTGATAACGGTAAGGAGCATGTACGACATACTGAATTGAAGATTGAGCTTGGGATACAAAGTTACTTTGCTGATGCCTACAAGTCATGTCAGCGCGGAGGGAACGAAAACGCCAATCTGTGGATCAGATATTATTTCCCGAAAGGGACAGATTTCAGTACACTTACGCTGCAAGATATTCAAGACGTAGAATGGGAGTTGAATAACCGTCCGCGGAGACGTTTAAACTACAAAACACCTGACGAGGTATTCTCCTTTCACCTCAAAGGGTTGCAATCGTAACTGGAATAAGGGTATCGAAATCAAAGCCAGGATCGCCAAGCGCAGCATAGCCGATAAGTTCACCGGCGGTGACGCGGTCACCTACCCGGAACTCGCGGGCAAAGTACACATGACCGAACTGAAAACCGACCAGCTGGTCCACCGGGGTCGAGAATGTGATGCCGTTGCCGTTCAGAGGTCTGCCGCCGACCTTGTCCTGCTCAAGAGAAAGAGATGCTACCTGACCGTCGAACGGTGCGAACAACTTGACCTGATCGGTCGTACCCTGGAATGCCGGCACCGGATAGAGGTAGTGCTTCATGGAACGGGACTGCTCGAGGACTCCCTCGAAACTATAACCTGGCCTGTCGTGGCCGCTGCAGCTGCGGTATTTCGAAATAGCCAGGATCTGCGACAGGTCCACCGGCACTGCCGTGATGTACTTCGCAGTGGTGCTGGGGAACTCAGCCTTTTCCTCCGACCAGGACTTCGCGACCTGGGAGGTATCCGTATCTGCAGGACCCTGATCTTTTTGCGTCTGGGTCTGGGTCTGGGTCTGAATGAAGTCCTTCTCAGGCCCCTTGGCCTGATCTGCAGGCTTGCCGCAGCCGGTGAGGGTCAGTGACATGCATACCATGGCCAGCAGGGACAAAAGGACTGGTTTAATCATTTGCTTTTTGTTCTGGGTCATCATATGGCTAACCTGGGATAATAGAAAAACGGCTATTCAGTCATTTTGGCGATCGACCGGCCTGGATCCACTCCCAAGGACTCCACCATGGTAAAAGCGCCATTGAGAAGAGACAGGAAGAGAAGTCGTTTAGATCCGAAATGACGCGAAGCCTGCAACAGCCTCATGGTCGACCGTCTCAATGAATAGTACTCCCTAATCAGATCCTTGGCCATTCGTACCCCCTGAATGCGGTGCCCCTTTATGCCTTCATTCTGCAGGTACCCCTGTTTGCCATCCTCGATCAGTGCGCCTCCCTCTCTGGTCTGGTCAGTCAACTTGTGGTATCCACGGGCACCTAGGATCGCCGTGAAGGGAAGCCACATGACCGCATAGACTTCGAGGTTTTCTATCCAGCTCATCCACCTCTTTTTCAGATCTTCATACTCATCTTCTGGCATATTCTCAAGAGGAGAGAACAATAAAGCCTCACCCATCCGTTCTTTTGGCAAATTCAGCAGTTCCGGCGGCATACCGGCCACGATCGTGCCGAGTATGGGAATACCCAGTTCTCGCGCCAGCTTGAGCTGTTCTTGGAACAACTCTGGCCTTTTGTCACCGGCTCCGGCGATCTTGACCGGCTGCTCCAGTCCGCAAAGCGCCGCGAATACGACTTTCGATATCAATTGATCAAAGCCCTGCCAGCGGTCGATCAGTTGCTGCCCTCGATCGCGCATCCTCTGTGCAGATCCATTGAAATCCACCAGATATTTCGCATTTCCTATCAGATCCCGTCCCTCTTTGACTTTGCGCCGACCTCCCATGACCAGGTGCTGGATAGAAGCAAGCTCGGTCTGTACCGCCAGTTTTTTCCCGTGACCGGCAAATACGGTGAAAACATCATACCAGTAGTTCAGCCACTTATCTTCCTTTTCCCCCTTTTCATCGGTCCCCCGGGCGAACACATTCTGACCGATATCGACGATGACATTGGTTTCCACCATGCTCAATTCCTGCTCTATCGACTCAACCGATCGTCGCCGCATGCGCTGACCCTCGGTGTCGACGGTTGAACACATATCGCAGACCTCCGGACAGCCACGGACCATGGATATCACATGGACATTCTTCGTGGCAGATGTTTCGTAGGTACGGCCATTCACAGTGGCATAGGGCAGCATGTGCAGAAGCGACTCCATGCGCCATCTCAGCTGACAGCTCTCCTTTTCTTTTTTGGTCTCATATGTTGTTCCCATATTCACCCTGGCGTCCAGGGCTCCGATATACAGATGGCGATACTTATTACTCTTCACTTTATAACACATACCGACACCCTTGATCCGTTTCAGCTTTGCGGTACCGAGGAGCTCTTCAGGAATCGGTTCCCTGTGAATATGCACTTTTGTACAATGCCGATCGACCAGGTAGCGGATCGCACCGCCTGCATCTTCGATCTCACCAGAAAATATAGTCACCCCTGCTTTTCGCAATCCAGCGGGATCAAGACTGGCAGATACTCCTCCCACGATCACCTGCATGCCTGCTTCCCTGAACTTCGGCGCAAAATCCTGCACCTTTTCCACATCGTAGGAGGTAGCTGAAATCAAAACCACATCATACTCTCTGGGCTCTTTTGCGAGTATGTCCTCGATCCGATGGCTATCCGCCAGGTCCACATAGTCCACCGGTCCCTGCATCCCTGCCTGCCTCAGCTCGCTGAAAACGACGGCAGTACCGAGATGCACCATAGAGAGACATCCCGTCGCCGCATTGAATGCTTCAAAAGCTGTCTTACCCAACCTAGTGGAGGACACTGTTCGAGCCGCCAGATCTCCGATCATGCCTTTCATGCCTGCTTTTCTCTTTTCAGCCTTTGATCTTTTTTCATTGTGTTTCACCTGAGACGCAAAACCATTGGCATTGAATCTCCCCAGATGCGTCAGCACGAGCACCCGTTTGTCCTTGAACGCTTCGCGCTCTTCCTGACCAGCCAGACGCTTCTGCTGGATGATCTTGCCTGATTCGTACACGAGCACAGCCAGCAGGTCCCTGAGGCTGGCATTGGCGTAGATGTCCGCACAGACGAGGTGCAATTTTCCCCTCCGGCCAGCGATCGCGGTCTGACGGCGAATGATGCCTTTGATCACGGTCCTGACGTCCGCAGTATCAGCACTGCTCAAGGGCGGATTAGTACAGATATACTCGACCACGCCAGAGAGAAACTGATCATCCTCTGTCATGCAATAATCAGACAACTGGTCCAAAATCACCGTATCAATATCTGACGAATGATCCACTCCCTGCGGAAGCGCCAGATCCACATTCCCCCGCAGGACATTAGCCGCCATGAGCGCCGCAAAACGGAGCTCCTCCCTGATCGGCTCCTCTTCCGGCAGTACTTCGATGAAACCTGCCTTCTGAAGGAACCCTTCTGCAGCCTCATCAAAAGGATGCTCTATCGTGCGTTCGAACGCCTTTTCGAACAGTTTGGACATCCCCTCGAACGGTCCTGCTTTACGCCGCGGCGGCTCCGGAAGCGGAGCATCATGCTGGGGAGAGCTATCCATGCCCTCAAGCAAGGCCGACATAGACGGTTCCTGCATGGTAAATGAGGTTCTGTATAGTAGCTCATTATACCACTTTTGCCATTCGGAGAGCCATGAGAAAGATGCACTTCAAGAAAAGATATGGAATAATTCTCCCTCTACTCCCCGCCCCCTGAGTGAAGTCCCTGAGCGAAGTCGAAGGGAAGTCGAAGGGGGGAGGGGGCTCTGACAATTCTTCACCCTCTCCCTGCCTCCCCCATCACAGGCATGTCGTTCGCGAACGACTATGCCACAGGGGGAGGAGCAATTCATCTAATGCACCAGCACGATCGCGTTGGGCAGGGAGCGGCCGGGGCCGACCTGATACCCGCCTTCGGCGTAGAGGGCTGAGCTGCCTCCGCCGTCCAGGTTCAAGGAGTTGGTAGCGCCCAGGGACTGCATGATGTAGGCCAGGTCGATGACCGTGGCATTCTCCGCGACTACCAGCATGAGGTGCGTGCCGTTGTACCCGATCGCACCGCGTCTCCCCTTCTGGTCGCGCTGTTTGGTGTCAGTATTGTCAGCTGATGCGATGATGGCAGAATTATGGATCAGCATGGGATAATTGAAGATGCCGGCTGTAATACCGCTTGATGGCGGTATGGAATCATGCCAGGTATTGAAAGTTCCGTCACCGTTGTTGGACCACCAGCCTGCCCAGTAGCTGGACGGCGTCCCGCCGACGAAAGTGATAGCCGCTCGATGATCCCAATCCTTGTTGGACCAGTTGATCCAGCTCTGTCGGTCCCAGTCCCAGAGCGGCGTATCGTAGGCAGATACCTTCCCCCCGCAGTAGGCATAATCAGGCGGACAGAAATAGCTGCCGTTCATGCCGGCGAAGCCTCCGCCATACTGGACATAGGTCTGCAGAGCCTGGGTCTGGCAGTTGGTGACGCACTCGGACGGTTCACCGCTGAATGTCTTCACCGTGGTGCCGGTGATGGTCGCCTTTACCATCTTGTATGTAAACGAACCGACCGCAGTATTCACCGTGCCAGCCGCATATTCAGATGACCACTGAGCAGCGGCAGCCGCTGCCCTGCGCGCGGCCAGCTCGTCATACTTGGCCTGGTCAGGCTGCAGGTAGACTCCCAGAGGTATAGAATCCGCCTCGTACTGAAGCGCAGTCTGTATAGCCGCCCAGCTGTAGCGCATGGCCTCGAAGTCATCAGCCGAGTTGAAAGGTCGTTTCAGACCGTGATCGAGTAGATAGCAGGCGGTCTGGTCGGCACCCTTGATCAGCGTGCCGTCGCGGTACCACATGACAGGACCGTCAGGATAGGTCGCCATCTCTTCCGGCGAAATGGTGACCACCTCGACCCACTGCCAGCCGGTATTCAGATAGACGCTTTCCGAAGGGATCCAGCGTTTTTTCAGCGTACTTCCGTCCAGCTCCAGGAGGTAGACGGCAGCACTCGCGTCGATCTTCACTTTGGTCCCGGCCAGATGGGACAGGGGCGACGAAACTGCCATATCGGCGCCTCTGGCATACCAGGCCGTCTCGCCGGGAACAGTCGTGGCGATCGCCCCCCACTGGTAGCCAAGTCCAAGGAAGACCTCGCCGGAGGGGAACAGCCGCGCTTCGCCGTTTTGGATGAGAAATACCGCACCGGTATCCGGCTCCTTGGCCAGGGTGCCGGAGCGCATCTGTATGGTATTCGCAAGCAGGTACATGGTCATCTCCCGCTCCGGAATCTCCACGATGACACCCCAGCCATAGCCGTAGCTGAGGAACTCGGTCGGGGTGCTAAAGCTGTAAAGCTTCATATCAGTCCCCAGCAGGTAGACCGCCGCCAGCCCTGTCTGTTTCAGCAGGGTGCCGGGCGTATAGGCCATGGGACTGGTGACAGACAGGGTAAAAGAAGCCGAGTCAGTGGTGTACCCGTCATAGACCTGGATGGTGGTCGCATAGTCTCCTATCTTCGTCGCCGTGCCGCTCAGAACCCCGGCAGATGACAAGAGGATACCGGCAGGCAGTGTCCCTGAAATGAGTGACCAGACCGGACCAGACGAAGGATCAGCGGTCGAGGTCAGGGTCGTAGAATAACCAGCATTGTACACACCTGACGGCAGGCTCACGGTAGTGAGCTCCACAGGGTTCAGCGGCGCAGACACCGGAAAAGCCAGCACCGGCCGCACGACAAAGATGATACCTGTCAGTACAAGGCCAACCACAACAACGATCGCAGTAATTTCTTTTCTCATGTCTGTTTCCTTTTGCAGTTTGGACTCCATAGGGGACTGTCGCCAACAAGGCATAAATATGAGAAAATGCATGAGGAAAAATCTACAGGAGAAAACCCATGCAAAAAGAACAAAAACAGACCGAGCGAATGATTTTCGATAGCGAGGAAGCCTTACTTGAAAAGTTAGTTTCTGGTAATCATGCGTACCGAAAAGTGAGGGAACTCATAACCTTCAAAGATCTGGTGGAACCGTTCCGGA
>MNZT01000078.1:0-1973 GCA_001873755.1 Candidatus Wirthbacteria bacterium CG2_30_54_11
CGGGCAGGGTGCTTGCCTTTTTCAACCGCCTTTTTCGGTATCGCATATTTGATGACGGAGCTGAGATCTGCCGCCGTAGAAAATGGAGTGCGTTCTCTCTGAGCGACTATCGCCCGGGCTATGGTTTTGCTGTACGGCTCTTCGCCGAAATGGCTGAACATGAAGACCAGATCCGCTTCATCCGAGTGATTGACGATGTCCTGGGCGGTGATCTCGCCCTCGCCCCCGAACCGCATGTCCAAACTGGTCTCGTCGTAGACCGAAAAACCCTTCTGGCTGTACAGAAGATCAGATGAAAGACCGATATCAAAAAGCACGCCGTCGCAGGCCTCGATCTGGCAGGATGCTGCATGGGCAACGATATCGGCAAAATTCCCCTGTTTCAAATCCAGCTTCCCCCAGTCATTCTCTCTCGCCTCTTTCTGGAGCTGCTCGCCCAGAGCAATAGCTTCCGGATTCTTGTCTATTCCGAGGACAATCCCCTCTCTCCCTGCGCGCCGGAGAATGCTGCTGCTGTGCCCTCCCCCGCCTAATGTCGCATCGATATATATTCCACCTGGCCGGATGTTAAGGTACTCAATAACTTCTTTTTCCAGAACCGGTATATGTGAGGTTGTGGTAGACGACATAGAGGCACATACCTGAAGGCTAAGTAATCGCAATTTTGTTTTGAGGGGGGCTGGTTAGCTGGTTTTAAAAATTTTTGCATTTTTCTTTTTGGAAAACCAGCTCCCCTCTTTTTATTTTGTGCGATTTTATTTCAACTCTCTGCTCAGATCCCCAGACTCGCCAGATGCTCCGCAATAACATCGCTTTTGCCCTCTGACTGTGCACGATACTCTTCCCAGGCCTTTACGCTCCAGATTTCTATACGGTTAAACAGACCGGCGATCACCGTTTCTTTTTCCACATGCGCATATTTCAGCAGATACGCAGGGATATTGACCCTGCCCTGCTTGTCGATCTCCAGCTCGAACGCACCGGAAAACATGAGACGCACAAAAGCCCGGGCATCGGCCTGGGTGATAGGGAGATTTTTCAGTTTTTCGGCCAGGATCTGCCACTCGGCCTGAGGATAGATGAAAAGGCATCCATCCAGTCCCCTGGTCACCACTGCACCATGGGCAAGTTCCGGACGGAATTTGACCGGGATGGCTACTCTCCCCTTGGGGTCGACGCTGTGTGTGTATTCACCGAGAAACATAGGCTTTTTCCACTTATCCCCACTTTTATCCACAATCATGTTTTTTCGCACCACTTTTGTACCACAAACCACACTTTATTGTCTAGTGGTTTTTGCAAAGAAAATGTACGAATTGTACAAAACGGCGATACAGCAATCCCTGCAGCTTTATAAAGATGTCAATATTCCTGTATAGACATATCAGAGAACTGCGAAAAGGAGGCAGAACTCACACTCTGACACCCTGCTGAACAGACAATTGGAAGGATTGCGCGATAACGCTGAACAGCTTTTTTCAGCAGTTCGCACTATCGCAAAGATCGGAGGTGCGTACGAACCGCAAAAAACCACGAACATGAGAAAAAGACGCTCTTTTAGTATTGACAAAAAAGATATTTTGGAATATATTGGAGCGATTAATCAATCTCAAAACAAACACAAACCATGCACAAAACAAAACAGGAGAAACGGACAACCTACTGGAGAAGCCAGCCGCCGACTCCATTTCACGATGTATCACTACGTCCCGGGCACGATCCCCACCCGATGTTTTCCAGCATCACCACAGCCCCGAAACACAAGATTCTGGATCTCAGGCCCGGCACGGAAAACAGCTCGACCCTGACCTACCTGTCCCCCGTGGTACAGGCCAAAAATGCGGCCACACTCTGGGACAGCTTCCAGGTCTCCTCTCACACCCGATCACTCCCCTTTGTCCAGGCTCTGCCGATCACCACGACTTCGCCGGTGATCGAACAGGCAGGATCCGGACTGCCCATCGAAAAACCAC
>MNZT01000078.1:2002-6581 GCA_001873755.1 Candidatus Wirthbacteria bacterium CG2_30_54_11
CTGATCTCTCTCGGTATCCTCAGCTTTAAATTATAATTTCTAAGCTCTAATTTCTAAGTTCTAAGTTTACAAACCAGAAACCACCACTGAAAACGCTTTTCACTTCTTAACTCCCGATACCCATGGAATTCATCTCCTCCGCTCTCATCCGCTCCCAGTTCTCGGACATTCTGGCCCAGACCTACTACCAGAATAAAAAGTTCATGATCAGGAAGAGCAACCGCCCCATGGCGATCCTGCTCAGCATCGAGGAGTATGAACAGCTGGCCGGCGTACCATCCAAAAAACCTAAAGGGAGGAAAAATAAACCCTGATCCTTCGACTCAGCAGACTTCGCTCAGGATGAAACACCTCTAAATCACCTCTAGAACACCTTCCTCCTACGCCAAATGAGCTACGGAGGACAAGCACTGACTACCACCTCATCTATCAACAGACAGAAGCCATGAAAAAAAACAAAACGTTCTCGATCATCTACCACTCCCCCAGCTTTTCCATGTCGGTGATGCAGCAGCCGGTCATGCCTCTGATGAACAAGAACCGGATCCGCCACATCTCCTTTTCCCAGGAGTTCAACCCCGCACGCTACCTCACGCTGACAGGCCGTAAAAAAGATCCTACTCCGTTCATGCAGTAACCAAAAGGGACACAAAATGTACCCATCTCTCGTGAACAAGACCACCTCCATGACTTCACTCGATGCGTACTATCAGCAGCTCCGCTCCCAGGGGAAGAACAGCTACCAGCGCGGATGTAGAAAGCTTTCAAACATCTGTTACATGGGTTCCAGGGTAAACACCTCCCCCTGCGAATCACAGAAGGTACCTCGCAAATAGATAGATAGCATCAGATATCCTTCGACTTCGCGGACTACGCTCAGGACTCTCGCTCAGGATGAAACACCTCTTTAGTCCCTCAAGAACACCTCTCCTTCGACTTCGAAGACTCCGCTCAGGATTTCTACACCTCATCCTCAGTACACCACCTCATCGATGAATCTCCACCTCAGACTACAACCCAAACGTCCAGCCCGCCGCATCTCCATCTCTATGAAGAAGCGGCATCTGCTGGTGGGGATACTGGTCACCCTCAGCCTGATCGGGTCACTGGTGGTGGTGCTATCCAAAACAGGACAGGTCAGCCAGCCCAGACCGATCCTAGCGCTTGAGTGTGGACCCACTGACTGCGGCTGTATCTGGTGGGAACAAGCGAACGACTACGTATCTGCTTGTGATAATAATGGCTGCAGTGGCGATAACTATTGCTGGTACCCTGGCCAAAATGTAGGGTGCGCCGGTGGTAGTGGCTGTGGCTGCTGTCTATTAGATTGCGGTGCCTGCAGCGACGGGGGCGACGGGGGCGGCGGGTGCGGCTCCGTCGCAGACCCTACGGCGATCATCACCCTCCCGGTCGATACCTGGGGCGATCCGCCCGAGATCAATATCGGCGAGTCCAAGGACTTCACGATCACCCCGAACGATAATTACCCTCCAGTGGAAATCACCGGAATGGTTCAGTTTTCGACTGATCCCCCGGGGGCAGGGACATTTTTACCAACTGAACAGTCGATGAAGAGCGGACAAACGTATTCGGTACGTTTCACGGCCTCCGACCTCATCAGCGAGACAGGATTCACCATCGTGGCAACCCTGTCCGGGACGTACGTAAACTGCGCCAAAACCGGGACCGCCGTGAGCGCGACCATCTACGCCTCCGGACCGGAATTTGATACGGTCTGGTCAGGTAAAAGCGTCACCAATCTGACCCGGCCGTACTACAACGAGGATCCGTACGACCACTACAACAATAACCAGGCAAAACCGGGGGACGAGCTGCAGTATGACATCAGAACCAAGCTCACGGCAGACTCGGGAGATGCGGAAGACGTGGAGTTCCACGACTATCTGCCCGGCGTCGGCGCCTCTACCGATACCTGGGCCCAGAACATCGGCGGGGTGCAGAATCTAAAGGCGGTATCTTTCTACGACCTGACCCATGGCTGGGCAGTCGGCGACAGCAATGGCCTGTTCCCCACCATCCTCCGCACGACGGATGGCGGCGACAACTGGACCCAGGAATTCAGCCATGATCTCGGAGATGAAGCCACCGATTATAGTCTCCGGGGCGTGTACGCGGTCTCGACTACGGAGGCCTGGGCAGTAGGCACCTCCGGTAAAGTATTCCATATCCAGACTGACGGCACGGACACGGTCTGGACTCTGAAAACTACAGGCATCTCCATCACCCTGAATGATGTGGCTGTGCATGATGGCCGGGTCACCGTGGTCGGCGACGCCTGCGTCATCCTCGAAACTATAGATCAGGGAGCGACCTGGACCACTCCCACCCATCCCTGCACCGGCTCCAAAAATCTCACGGCCATCGAACCGGCAGCCGGATTCGGCGCCTTCATCGTCGGCTCCGACAACACGATCTATCAATACGACAGCGGCACCCCCAAATGGGACGCCCTGGACGGATCTACCAGCGAGGGCGGTACTTTTTCTGACCTGGAATTCATCGGCTCCCCCGCCACCATCTACCTGACCGACTCCGAAGGGTTTGCCTGGAAGTCGTCCTGGACCACAGAATGGTCTGCTCTGAGCCAGGAGAAGGACACCGGAGGCGATCCCCTGACCGCCGTGGGCTTTGGCACGGCGGATCGAGGCTACCTCACGACCGCCGGCGGCGTGATCTATGAGACCCTCAATTCCGGCACTGACTGGACAGCCATCCCCTCCTCCGACCGGGCTCTAAACGGTATGAGTATCCTGTATGCCGGCGATATCCACTATGCCTGGGCAGTCGGGGATACCGACGGCTCCACCTACACCATCCTCGCCATGAGTACGTATTCTGACTGGGACACGCACGAGGTCGGCCTCAACGAAACCACGGCCGTCAACGATATCGCGGCCTCCGTCGACGGTTCGCGAGTATTCGTGGCCGCCTCTGACGCCTCAGGCGGAGCGCTTGCTGCCAGTACTGACAGCGGGGCCACCTGGACGGTCGATAGCAGTCCGGCCTCGATCATGAGAGGCGTGGATCTGTATGAAGGCACTACTGATGCCTATGCCTATGCAGTCGGCGATGCCGGCCTTTTTTATCGCAGTGATAATGCCCTGAGCGGTACCCCTCCCACCTGGCTGTACAGTGCCACCATATCAGGCTCAAACCTGAACTCAGTCGCATTCCTCCAGCCCGAAGGCTACTCTTCCCCTATGGGCTGGGCCGTCGGAGCCAGCGGCGTCATGCTTTTCACCGGAGATAACGGCGAGACCTGGTCTTCCCAGAATTTCAGCGCCGCTACCGGGACTCCCAGCGATTACTGGGTGGCGGATACGGAGGGATATATCTATCACCATACGGACTCTGCCCAGCTATGGACATCCGAGCACCCGGACGCGGGAATAATGGTCACCAACCAGATGCTGTTGGACAGCGCCGGAAATCCATGGGCGGCAGGGAACATTGGTACAGCAGGAATACTAAAACAACGTGCAGGCGGTGTCTGGACTGATATGACACCTGATACTTTCCCGGATCCTGTCCCGATTATCGAGTCGATCCACAATGACTCTACCAACCGGATCTGGGCGGCGGCGGAGGGAGGCTATATCTCCTACAAGAGCGGCGGGGTCTGGATCAATGCCGACCCAGCTTATACTATCAATCTGCTTGATATCTATGCCCTCACCTCCGTCGGAGACTACATCTACGCCGCCGGCAGAGATAACATGGGAGCCAGACTCTATCGGGGATACTACGACGGGGGGCTCAGCGCCTGGGTCTGGGAACAGATCACGGTAAACGGGGCGACCACACTAAATGAGATCTGGTATACGCTATACAGCACCGGATCAGCCCTCTACATAGGCGGGACCGACAGCCGGCTATTCCACACAGACAACCCCACCGAAGCAATCGCTATGGACGTCACCTGGAACTCTGATCATCCGACCGACCCGGTCGCACACTACACCATCTATGACCTGTGGTCAGATGGCAGCTTTATCCTCACCGTCGGATCGGGTGGAAATTCCTCCTACTACACGAGTAGCGGCGGAGGTAGCTGGACCTCCAAAGACGACTCCAACACCTCTACCCTATCAGTCCTGATCGGAACTGAAATAACCAACCTGCTAACCGTCGGGTACAATGCCACCATCAAGGGATGGGAAACAGATCCCACTTGGACGAGCCTGAATGACCGGGTCACCGATACGCTCAACCGGATTGATCTATTCAGTAATTCGGCTTCCTCATACCGGGGTGCTGTCGTAGGCGACAGTGGCGCTGTCCTCCGGAGCGGCGACCTGATGACCTGGACGATCGCGACTGCCACTGTCGGTGATCCAGCGGTTCCATTTAGCGGGAACTTCCACGGCGTCGAAATCCATAGCTACATGGACACCGTGGCAGTCGGAGACAATTATATTTTTTATTCAGCCTATAGTGGGACTGCCTACACTAGCGTCTACACGGCAGCAGGGGGCACCCTCCTCAGAGATGTAACCTTCCCCCGATCCGACACCGCTATCGCCGTCGGCGATCTGGGAGTGACCGATGAGAAGCTGTA
>MNZT01000029.1:0-6580 GCA_001873755.1 Candidatus Wirthbacteria bacterium CG2_30_54_11
GGCTTCCGGGTGATACTGGACCGAAAATACCGGCAGGGGGTCGTGCTGCATGCCTTCCACGGTCTGGTCATTGAGATTGATATGCGTGACCGTAAGACCGGTACCTTTCAGCGAGGCAGCTTTCACCGCGTACCCATGGTTCTGCGAGGTGATCGCCACCCGGGAAGTCGTGAGGTCCTGGACCGGATGGTTGCCGCCCCGGTGGCCGAATTTCAGCTTGTAGGTATCTCCGCCCAGGGCCAGGGCCAGCAGCTGGTGTCCGAGGCAGATGCCCATGAGCGGGTACGCATGCACCAGCTCTCTGATTGTGCGGATAGAGTCCGGGACGGACTTGGGATCGCCCGGTCCGTTGGAGAGAAATATCGCATCGGGTTCCAGCTTCCGGATCGAGGCCAAGGCCGTATCGTAGGGTACGACCGTGAGGTTGAAGACCATTTTCACGAGGTTATCAAGTATGCTTTTTTTGATCCCGAAGTCCATGGCGACGATGTGGGGAGAGGATGCAAGTGCACTGCCGTAGGCGTAGATCTCAGAGCAGCTCGCTTCGGCGATCAGGGCCTGGTCGGTGAATTCATTGATGCCGGCTAGCGCTTCATCCTT
Source organism: Candidatus Wirthbacteria bacterium CG2_30_54_11 (assembly GCA_001873755.1). Taxonomy (GTDB): domain Bacteria; phylum Patescibacteriota; class CG2-30-54-11; order CG2-30-54-11; family CG2-30-54-11; genus CG2-30-54-11. Next base: position 601 of record MNZT01000029.1, read on the forward strand.
GATCTGGCCTTCCAGCTGGTCTGCGATGACGATGGCACCGGGGATGACCCCGAAGTTCCGGATATGGCGGGTCAGCTGGCGGGTGTCGATATCCACCAGTGCGGTTATTTTTCTCCGAACAAGGTATGCTTCCAGGGTGGCATCCAGGTGGAAATTGCTTGGATGTCCCTCCAGATGGCGAAAAATGATACCGCGCAGATAGGGTTTTTGGGATTCGTTGTCGATCTCAGAGGTGCCGTAGTTCCCCAGGAGCGGGTAGGTGAAGGTGACGATCTGGCCGGCATAGGAGGGGTCAGTCATGATCTCCTGATATCCGGTCATCGAGGTGTTGAATACGACTTCTCCTATGGCAGAAGCTTCATAGCCGATCTGCCACCCTTTGAAAATGCTACCATCTTTTAGCAGGAGAAATGCTGGCTTCATGTGGTGGGTCCCGGTCTAAAAAAATCCCCTTCCGATGGGACAGGAAAGGGAGAACTATGCCTGCATGAGGCAACTATAGAGACTCTGATCCGGCAGGATGAACTGGGGTGTCAAATACTGACCTGCAAATAGGGGAAAACATCCTGCGTGACTTTATCAAACCCGTCTATACCCTGTCAAGGCTTGGTCAGCAGACAAAAAAATGCTATAGTGACGGCATCTGGTTATTCTGGTTATTTATGAGGTGCTCCATGCTGGTTTCGGATATCATGACCAAAAAGGTCATTTCCGTCCACTCTGATACCCCGGTCAAAGAGATAGCCACTCTGCTCATCAAACACGACCTGAAGGGTGTACCGGTGATAGATGAACGACAAAAGGTCATCGGTATCATCACGGAGTGCGATCTGATATTGCAGAATGCTACGCTCCACCTGCCGACCTTTATCCAGATCCTGGACGGAGTGTTCCCCTTCGGGAAAAAGGAAACCGAAGAGGAACTCCGCCGCATCGTCGGAGCAGTAGCTCAGGATGTCATGAGCCGGTCTCCGGTTTGCGCTCCTTTGGATATGACGGTAGAGGACATGGCCACCCTCATGTGGGAGCGGAAGGTCAATCCCGTCCCCATCACACAGGATGACAAGCTTATCGGTATCGTCAGTCGGGCAGATATCGTCCGCCTGCTGACGCAATCACGGTAGAATTAATTCAGATCGAGTTCTATATTGCTGCTGACCCAAGTCGCGGAAATGTCCTCGAGGCCGGTCAGCGGTGCCTGGTCGAGAATTGAAAGCGATTCAGCCGGCAGCATCAGCTTGAGCTGTTCTGTAGAAGTAACGGGCCGCTCAGAGGTTGTCTCTGCGGTCGTTTCCGGCGTGGGTTCGGAGTCTATCTGGTTGGCCAAGGACCAGAACAGGGTCAGGCTCACGATGACGGCGAGGCCGATGGCAGCTGCTATCCAGTATTTGAGTTTACGCATTTATTCTTTCCTATGGTTCTATTGGTTGGTCTGTGGTCGTATTGATCGGGTCACTCTTCGGTGTGGTCAGACGGGAAGTCATGGTCTTCAGTGTCCCTATGCGGTCATTGAGTCTGGTTATCTGTTCGAGCGCGGACTGCAGCGCTATCACATCATAGTCCGGAGTGATCAGGGCCTGGACCGATCCGTAGTCATCCCGGATCTGGGTCAAAGCTGATCTGACAGCATCGATGGAGCTCTGCAGACTGGCATGCTGGGTGATGGTGAGATAGAGGCTCTGGTCTAAAAGTGCCTGGTCCAAGGCCGGCAGGATCTCGCCAAATGACTGCAGGTAGGAATCGATCCGGGAGAGCAGCAGGCTGTCTGCCATATACCAGACTTTGGCTTTCATGGTTTCCCGAAAGGTGTAAAACTCATCCGCGAGGCTCCTAAGCGCCTCCAGGGTCCAGTTGCCTGAGGAAAGACTTGTGATCCTGGTTTCCAGCCAGGCAGCGGCAACCTCCAGTTCTGAGTAGATGGTAGCCCTGACCTGCTCGTCGATGCCTGCTGTGGCCTCTACGCGGGTCCGGATGAGCGTCAAATAAGCTTTGTAGGCCGAGAGCGTCTTGATCGTATAGCTCTTGGCCTCCTCGGCCGCGATCTGGGCCTGGGTAGGATCCGAAAGGTCCTTGTGTTTCGTGCGGTAGTCCTTCCAGTTGTCTCTGGCATTCTTGTAGGCGACGAGCAGGCTCTGATATCCCTGCTGGGCTGTCTGATACTGTTCCAGCGCCTGGGGATCAGCGTCGGTCGAAAAGGCTGCATATGCCTGCTGCGGTGCGGTATAAATGAGCAGGAAAGCAGCTGCGAGTGCGCAGATACAGGTTCTTATCATCATGACTGACCTTTTTAACAATTTTTTAATACATCAAGAACAGCAAATACAGGCATCGGGCTGCGCAGCGTCAACACGTGGCACCGATGCGGGAAATTAACCGTTGATCAGCAGACGGATCTGGCCAGCGGCTTCACTCTGGTCGCAGGTCAGCTGGGTTCCGGTACGGAGATCTTTCAGCACGACTGCACCCTGCGTTTTTTCGTCAGGTCCCAATATCGCCGCGACGGGAATACCCTTCTTGTCTGCATAGCCGATCTGTTTCTTCATCCTGGCCGTATGCTCGGTGTAGGTGTCGACATTGATGCCTGCTGCTCTGAGCTTTGTGGCTAAAGCGAGCGAGTCGGGGAGCATCTCAGGGGCAAAGATGGTGACGAGCACTTCGGCGACCGTTCGTTTTTCCGGTAGCAGTCCGAATTGAAGCATGGCTTCCACAGTCCGGTCGAAGCCGAATGCGATGCCGGTGCCGGGCACATCTGTTTTGGAGAAGCGGCTGACGAGCTGGTCATAGCGTTCACCACCGCCCACGGCACCGGCAGTGAACCCGTCAATGCGCACTTCCCAGATGGGGCCGGTAGAATAGCTGAAAGAGCGGGCCAGTGTATTGTCAAATTCATAGTTATCAGCATGGAAACCTGCTGATCTCAGGTAATCAAAAATAGCAGTAATGGTTTCGTCCGGCTCCAGACTGAATACCCGTTCCACCGTTTCCTTTGCATATTGCTGGCTGTACCCTTTGCTTACAATTTCTGCTATTACGCCATCCTTGCCGATTTTCTCGAGTTTGTCGATGGCTACGATCACCGGATACTCGATCCCTTTGTAGAGAGCACGGTCACTGATTTTGACCTTGAAGTTTTTGAATCCGAGATCCAGATATGACTGGATCGTCAATGCTATGGTCTCGGCATCTGCCATGGCACTTTCAACCCCGAGAATGTCGATATCACACTGGAGGAACTCCCGGTAACGGCCGCGCTGAGGTTTGTCAGCTCTCCAGACAGTCTGCATCTGGTAGCGCTTGAATGGCATGGTGAGCTGGCCCTGGTACTGGGCGACGAACCGGCAGGTGGGGACGGTCTGGTCGTAGCGCAGCGCTACCTTGCGGCCGCCATGGTCCTCGAACCGGAAGAACAGTTTTTCGTCTTCGCCGATGTTGCCCTGGAACGTCTCCAGATACTCGATGGCCGGCGTTTCGATAGGATCAAATCCGTAGGATTCGAATGTCCGGCGGATGATGTCGCGGGCGTACTGACGGGCGATCGCTTCTCTGGGCGGGAAATCCCGGAAGCCTTTGAGTATCCTGGGCTCTATCATGAGTGCTTACTCCTCAGGTTCTAGCTAGCCTTTGTCCCTGAAATATCCCCGGCCGTTTGGATCCAGGATCACGCAGGGGAGCATGACGTGCTGATAATCCGGCAATGAGTCACCGTTGTACAGGAGCGTTATGATGCCGTGCGATACCGCGCATTTTAATCCGGCATCATCCAGCTTGCTCTGTGCCTCGGCATCCTGCAATCCAAAGGAAGAAAGGTTGCAGATGAACTTCTGTGATTCCAGTCGAGAGTACTTGCAGTTGAAGCAGCTGTAGTTCATGGTGTCTCCAAATATTGGTGCCGGAGGTAGTTTAGAGTCAGTGTCGACGAATTGTCAACCGGAGGCTTTTCGGATAGGATCAATCAGTAGTATGAATTGCTAAATGGCATCCTGGTTTTCCATCTATTCATTATCCGGGGTTCCCGATGGACGGAATATCTATCCGTGCTGCCGCAGAAGGTGACCGGGCAGCCTTGCTGCAGGTCAGGTCCTCTACCACGGATGTACGGGATGATCTGATCAGCCGAAGATTGCAGCTGCAGGCTGACGGCAGTGCGGAATACCTCGTTCTACTGGTCGATCAGCGTATCGTGGGTTTCATCGTCCTTAAGTGGAACGGGAATGTCACGCATCCGGAATATCCGTATATGGAAGACCTGTTCATACAGGAGGAGCATCGCGGTGCCGGTCATGGTACACGGTTGATCTCGGAGTGTGAACGGTTGGCCAAAGAGCGCGGTGCCAGTATGATCGGGCTGGCGGTCAACCCGCATGAAAATCAGAGAGCCATGCTCCTGTATGCCAGTCTGGGGTACCGGCATGACGGAGGTCAAGAGTATCTGGATGGCGTGTATGACGGAAAAGAGGACTGGGTCGTGGATATGGCAAAAAGCTTGTAGTTTTTTGGATCTCCGGCGATCTCGTGCTTCTCAACTCTTCTAGGCAAATCCGTCGTAGCCTTCTCCGTAGAAGGGTTTCAGGAATACGGCGCAGGGGCGGTTGTCATCCGCATCGCTGGTACGGTAGGGGAGATAATACTGGATCTCAGCGCAGAAATACAGATAGCCATCGTCGACGTAAAATTTGCTTTCATACTTCTTCATGATCTCGGCAAGTGAAATACCGAGCGGATCATTGTGATGCGATTTCTCCCAGATCTCATCGTAGCCTTTCAAGTCACAGTACCAGTGGTAACTGGGGTATCTGGGATTACGGCCCTCGAGGCAGTGTTTGCAGTTCTGGCACCAGAGCTGGGTCATGTTCCTGTCCCCGCAGTACATCGGATAGACGGTATGAAACATGGCAAGTCTAGGGTGAGACTCTAGAATTGTCAATTTATGAGGCATAGGGTAGGATTGGCAAGTATTTCTGGAGAAATGTATGTCACTGTGGTTTGAATCTCTGCCTCGTCCCTTTGTCGTGTCGGCCCCTATAGCCGGGATGACCGACAGCTCGTTCCGTCAGCTGTGCCGGCTGTACGGCGCTGACGCTGTGTGGACCGAGATGATCTGCGCGCGAGCCATGCGCTATACAAACCCGAAGCTGAAAAAGTGGTTTGAGCAGGATCCTCGGATCTTCGCTGACCTGCCGTTCGAGGACATGGTCCCCATTGTCGGTTCTGATATCCCCGGGAACCTGAACGTGCTCCGCACCGCGCCGGAGGAAAGTCCGGCGATCCTTCAGTTGTTCGGCAAGGATCCCGAGGATTTCGAGTCAGCGGCGGCTTTTGCGGTCGAGCTGGGTTTTGCGGGTATTGATCTCAACATGGGGTGCCCGGCAAAGCATGTCGTGGGTGCTTTTCACGGGTGCAGTCTGATGAAGGATATTCCTCTGGCTCAGGAGATCGTACGGTCGGCTCGCCGCGGGATCGGCAGCAGCGAAGTGTCTCTGTCAGTGAAGTTCCGCTCAGGCTGGGATTCAGTTATTGCCCCCGAGTTCGCCAGAGCCATGGAAGAAGCAGGTGCCGATCTGCTGACCATACACGGTCGGACCAAGAACCAGGGCTTCTCCGGCATGTCTGACAGAAAAGTTATCCAGTCTGTAGTGCAGGCGGTCAGGATCCCGGTCATCGGTAACGGAGATATCGTGGATGGGGCAAGTGCTGCAGCGATGGTTTCGGAGACCTGGTGTGCCGGCGTCATGGTCGGACGCGCCATGAAGGGAGCCCCCTGGATCTTCAGCGATATACAGAAGGTTAATAAGAGGACACTCAGAACAATTAGTTTTGGTCATTTCCCCGACCGGGCGATCGATACGGCCTATGAGCACTGTGTGCGGTTGGAAAAGATGAAAGGGGAGGGGCGAGGGCTTCTCGAGTCCCGCAAACATCTGGTCGCCTATATCCGGGGATTTGCCGGGGCTTCGACCTGGCGGGCGAGGATCGTGCAGGT
>MNZT01000029.1:6590-7287 GCA_001873755.1 Candidatus Wirthbacteria bacterium CG2_30_54_11
CCATGAGGCGCTCAGCGAGATCTCGGTGGAGATGGCAAATGATACCAGACGCCAGCCGTCCTCCGGGGCGACCGTCGCAACGACGAGTCTCACAAAGCGGAGCCTCGCCTGTGAAGGCGGGTAGCGCTTGCCTTTTATGCCAGCTTCAGTATATATACGAACAGAGATAACTTACTTTCGGAACAGTATATGGCACTTTCCATCGGCATCGTCGGTCTGCCCAATGTCGGCAAATCCACCCTGTTCAATGCGCTCACCCGGCTGAAGGCGGAGGCTTCGAATTATCCGTTCTGCACTATCGACCCCAATGTGGGCGTGGTCTCTGTGCCGGATGTCAGGCTGGATAAGCTTGCCTCCGTGGTCCACCCGCAGAAGATCGTTCCGGCCATGATCGAGTTCGTCGATATCGCAGGGCTGGTCAAAAATGCCCATGAAGGCGAGGGACTGGGCAACCAGTTTCTCGGACATATTCGCAAGGTGGATGCTATCTGCCATGTCGTGCGTGGTTTCGTGGACAGCGATGTGATCCATGTGGAGGGGACCGTGGATCCTGGACGGGACATCGAGACGATCAAGGTCGAGCTCGCTCTTTCGGATCTCACCATTGTGGTCAAACGTTTGGATACCGCCATGAGGGCAGCCAAGACCGGGGACAAGGTGAAGATCAAAGAATCAGGCTTTCTCGAAGAGATGAAGA
>MNZT01000011.1 GCA_001873755.1 Candidatus Wirthbacteria bacterium CG2_30_54_11
TCATCGGAAAAAAGGTGCTACGGATTGCCTATTATTGCCTGAAAACTGGTACATCGTATGATCCAACTATCCTGGCTCAGCAGATGGATTTGCTCTCGCCCTCGATGTCTGCTTCTTGACTTTTCCCTTTAACAGGCATTCTGCTCAAAGATGGCAAGTTGGTCAGGGCTTGGTCGTACCGGTATCTCAGGAGGATATTCAAATCCTGCAAGTGCAGTGCAGGCGCGCGCTCTCAGCCGATCCAGATACGAAGAGATCAATGCTTCAGCCTGTGGATCATCTTTTCGACATTGTTCGAGATTGTCGAGGATCCGTTGAGCTAGTGCTATCTGCTGGGTGAATCCGTCCGGGCCAAGAGCAAGCATTCGCCTTCGGAGAATACCTTGGGCATCTTCTCTCACCAGCCTGCCGATCTGCTCCATCGCTCCTTCCCACGTGCCCGATTCAATTTCTACTATCTCGGTTGATTGCAGATTATGCTCCAGCCCATTTATCAGAACCCTTCCACCGGGATCAATCTCGGTGATAATTAGTGATCGAGGGGAACTTTGTCCCTCGTCGAATGAACTTATAGCGGCTGTCCCACCGCTATCAAGTGCCCTTCCGTTTTTGGGATCGCTATCATTACTCAAGATTAACGTATCCTCTTTGAATTGTTTTTGAAAGTTATTATATCATAATTTTCTGGCAAAAATTAGATAATGAGCGATCACAAAAAAGCTCCGCGATTCACGCGAAGCTTAGATCCAGAAATAATTGAAGTTATACTCCCAGAAGAAGGCAGGTCAAGGTCATTAGTCGACCCGTTCCGGGATGATCAGCCAGGCCACCAGATATGCCATGACGCCTGAACCTCCGGTTAGACAGAAAATTATCCAGAGCAGGCGCACGAGTGAAGGATCGATGGCGAAGTATTCAGCGATTCCGCCGCACACGCCGGCGATCCTGCGATCAGTGGTCGATCGATAGAGTCTTTTCATTTCTGGCTGCATTGGTAGTTCCTTTGCTTGATGAGCTGATCGGTTCTGTTTTTGGGGAGAGATGCGGAAAAGAAAAAATACCGCGTTTTTTCAGAACAGGAACAGGTTTTTTCACAGGCATCTGTTTCTGCTGTTGTTTCGGCTGCTCAGATCGCAACCTTTTTTCTTCACCCTGGTGTACGGTATAGGGCGAGGTGAACACGATGAACAACATCTCGAGCTGATTGGTTATAGCTTTGAGAAAAATAGTCTGTTCTCTCGTCAGCTTTTGTTCCGGGAAAATACAGAATGCCTTGATTGTGAGATTGTCCTGGCCGGAAGTGTAGGAGAGCAGCTCGGGGGGGAGTTGGTGCTTGATCAGGGCTGAATTGTGGATTTCATGCTTGAGGAGCGCCACGCCAGCTCTGACCCCGCAGTATTCCTTTACCGTGCTTTCGTCTCCCAGATCGACGATCCTGAGGAGCACCCAGGGAGTGGGGACGATGCCGAGTATTTTTTCGGCGAGGAATTCCAGGATCTGTTTGAAGTCTTTTTTGTTCTCAGGATACTTCTTGATCGCCGAAAAAACCTCCTCGATCTCCGAGATCTGTACATTGAGTTCGCCGATGTAGCGGAAGGTTTCATCGATGCGACCCTGGAGATCAGTGTTGTTCTGTTCTATCTCCTTGATCTGGGTCTCCGCCCGGGCGATGGCCTGATTATAAAAAATGTAGATCGCATAGCCGGTCATGAACAGAAGGGTTATGATAGAACCCTCTACGACTTCTTCATGAAACACGGAAAATCCACCCCGGATGAGGTAGGGAGTGACCACGATGAGTATCATAGTGAGGAGCAGGAGGTCGACATAGAGCGTTTTGAGGAGTTTGATTTTTTTCATGGTTGTGAGCCTGGGTTGAGTGAAGCTCATTGATTATAACTCAAAAAAGGCTTACCTCAAGAGAGCAAATATTCCCTGTTTTGGTTTTCCCCGGAAGATGTCTATAATACTTACATATATTTTTGAAGGAACGATGAATGTCAGAACATGCCGATCAAAAAATGAAAACAAGACCTGAAACGATTACGCCGATCTATGTCAGTATCGCAGCCTTTTTCGTCTGTTTCCTCATGATCGCCAATATCACGGCCGGCCGGCTCATCAGCCTGTTCTCTCTGGTGCTGACCGGCGACCTGTTCCTCTTCCCTGTCACCTACATATTCGGAGACATCCTGACCGAAGTCTACGGGTTCCGCTACAGTCGGCTCGTGATCTGGCTGGGCATGGCCTGCAATATCATTATGGCGTTCTACTTTTTTGTCCTCCTCAAAACACCGTATCCAGCGGACTTCGTCAATAATGACGCCTATCAGACCGTTCTGGGCAGCACGCCGCTCATCGTGACCGCGTCGATCATCGCCTACTTCCTCGGTGAATTTGCGAATTCGACGATGCTGTCGCTGCTCAAAAAAGCCACCCACGGCCGGTTCCTCTTTGTCCGCACTATCGGTTCGACGCTCATAGGGCAACTGTTTGATACGCTCGCGTTCATGCTCATTGCTTTCTCATTTCTGCCCTTTGCGACGCTGATCCAGATGATCGTCATCCAGTATGTATTCAAGGTCGGCTATGAGATACTGGCTACGCCGCTGACCTACCTCGCGGTCAGATGGATCAAAAAGCACGAGGCGCTCGACAGCTACGATTACGGGGAACACTACAACCCGTTCTCTCTCGATCTCGGATAAAAGGAATACTCTCTTGGCAGTAAAACCGGCATATTCCAAAATCTGGCGAATACTTGTCCTCGCCATCATTCCCTTCTGCTGGGCAGGGATGATGGTCACTCTGGTCTACCGGGTCGAGTCGTCGAACAAGGGGATCTCGTACCTCTCGACCCATGGTACGATCATAGATCCGGTCATCGGAACGACCTGGTACAGCATTGAATCGGATGGCGTCCTGATCGGCTATTCCCGCACTACCATCGGCTATACCGGCGAGCAGGAAGAACACTACACCTCGGTAGAAGAAACCGCTGTCCAGGTGGATGGATTTGGCGACGAGGTGTTTCTGACCATGCACATGGCGTCTGTGCTGGATAACACTATGACCCCCATCACTCTGGAAGGGACGATCGGCCTGGGCGCTCTACAATTCACGCTCACTTCAGAGAGGCAGGGCGACCTGCTCAATGTGCAGGTCTCGGGTATGGGGACGGAGCTTAGCCGTACGATCCCTTTTGGGGACGGCCTGGCCACGACCAGTTCGGCCTATGCCATCGCCGCTTCGCGTGCGGTCAAGGCGGATGAGCAGTTCCGTTTTCAGACCTTCGATGCGCTCAGTCAGTCAGAGGCTCCGCTTCTCTTGACCTATCGGGATGATTCCACCATGGACACAACCGAAGGAGTAGTGGCAGCCCGCCATTTCACCGTACAGAAATCGTCTCTCAGTTCAGAAGTCTGGCTGGATGTCAAAGGCAGGATGCTCCGCGAAGAAGCCGGCACATACGTGTCCGAGATCGCTGACTACGTCACTCTCCGGGAATTTGTCGAAGCACATCCTGTCGCCCAATCTCCCTAATTACGGAAGATACGCATGCTCTCTCTTACAAATGTCAGGAAAACTTTTGGCCGGGTGGTCGCGGTTGACCAGATCTCACTGGAGGTCGCCCCCGGCGAGATCTTCGGGTTCCTCGGACCCAACGGAGCCGGCAAGACCACGACCATCAAAATGATCGCCGGGCTGCTCTCGCCTACGGCGGGTCAGGTGACCATCGACGGACATGATGTCCATCGGGAGCCGGTAGCGGCCAAGCAGGCGCTCAGCTACATACCGGACGAGCCGTACCTTTATGACAAGCTGACCGGCCGGGAATGTCTGGAACTGGTGGCCACGCTGCATCACATCCCGGTCAAGACCGCACGGCAGCGCATCGAGGAGATGGTCACCTTGTTCAATATCTCTGAGTTCATCGACCAGTACGCAGAGGGATTCTCCCACGGCACCCGGCAGAAATTCGTCTTTGCGGCTGCGTTCCTCCCCCGCCCCCGGCTCCTGCTTATCGACGAGCCCATGGTCGGGCTCGACCCGCAGAACGCCCACCTGGTCAAGACCCTGCTCCGGCAGATCGCGACCGAGGACAAGGTATGTATTTTGCTTTCAACCCATACACTAAGTCTGGCGCAGGATATCTGCGACCGCATCGGCATCATCTATCAGGGGCGCCTGAGCGCTTGCGGGACGCTTGACGAGCTTCGCGCTCAGGCAACTTCGAGCGGATCGGATCTGGAAGAGCTCTATCTGAAACTGACCGGTGGCTATGGAGGAGAGCGGATTGACTGGTAGTACCTGGCGCGACATACCAGCCTTTGCCTGGTTGCTTTTGGGCAAGCGGCTACGCACACTGCCCAGAGCCTTTGCCACCATGGATCGTGGGCGGCGGATGCTGTTCGTCCCCTTTTTTATTCTCGCGCTCGGCTTCGTCTATGGCCTGTTCAGCATTTCCCGCACTGTCCTGCAGTTCCTCCTGGAGCAGGGAGAGGTAGGCGAAGCGCTGATCGAGCAGGGGGTGGGTATGCTGCTGAACACCTTTTTCTTCCTGCTCGTGGTCAGCACGGTGATGGCAGCCGCGACCACACTATTTCAGTCAAAAGAGACGAGATATCTGCTGACCCAGCCTATCGATGCGCTCGCTATCTTCTGGTACAAGGCCATTGAAACCATCCTCTACAGTTCATGGATGGTACTGCTGCTGGGGCTGCCGATCTTCCTTGCTCTGGGTGCTGTGCTTTCGGTCTCGCCCGGCTCGATCCTGCTCTTCCTCACCCTGATCACCCTCATGGTCGTGATCGCCGGGCTCTGTGGCGTCCTGCTTTCTTTTGGCTTCACTGCCCTGCTGGCGGTTTCGTCGAGACTTCCGCGTCTGGCCATGCTGTTCACGGTCCTGCTGGGCGGCTGGTACCTTTTTTCGGCGCAACATTCCTCGACCAGCGTACTGCCTGACATTTCCAATATCCCAGCCATTCAGGCCTACATCGGGCAACTTCGCACGTCGTCCCCGTACTTTCCCGGTAGCTGGGTGCAGCAGGCATTTTTTGGCCTGCAAAAAGGTGCGAGTGGCGACACCCTGTACTTTGCAGCGTTGCTCTTGGTGACGACCCTTTTTCTCGTGCAGATGCTCACCCAGGTCGCCGGTCGGGTGTATCTGCCGCTTTGGTGGCTGTCCGGTGCCCAGGGCCGGCACAACCGGAAGAAAGCCGTGCACATGCACCGATCACCCGTGGCTTCGGTCGCCGGCGCCCTCATGGAAAAGGATGCCAAACTGTTCCTGCGCGACCCCAGTCAGTGGCTCCAGAGCGGGACGCTGGTCGGCCTGTTCGTCTTCCTCATCATCATACTCAGGCAAGTGCCGGCGCGATTTGCTCACCTGGAGGTGATCTTTGGCACCATCGTGGCCTACATGGGCTTTGCCATTGTCGGGTATCTCTTCACCACGCTGAGCCTGCGCTTCATCTTCCCTGCCATGAGCCTGGAGGGGCGGTCGTTCTGGTTCCTGCTCACCAGCCCGGTCAGCCGATCCAGATTGCTTACTGCCAAAGTGATACCGCTGACAATGCTTCTCGTCCTTGCCTCCACCGGCATGGCTTCGCTCATGGGGCAGCTGCTGTCCCTGCCGGCTGAAATACAGAGGATCTCTCTGGTCGCGACAGCGGCTTCGGTTTCGGTCATTGCCTTTTTCACTTTTGCGGTCGGGACTATCTGGATCAATCTAAAGGAAGCCGACCCCTCCAAACTTGCTTCTTCGGTGCCGGCGATCGTCTGCACCATGATCCTGTTCGGTCTGCTGACTGCGGTCATCATGGTCTTGGCGGTCCCGTTCCATGCCTACTTCCAGTCAGTTTTGCAGGGCGACCTGTACGACCAGGGGATGACCGACAGCATCCTCACCTGGATCACGGTCTGCGCCCTCATCCTCGATGCCGGATTGTTCGGGGTCGTGGTCAGGGCGTTCGGGAAACGGGATTTTTGAAATCAGGACGGAGCGCCTGTCGCATGACCAGAGCACAGGACTCCGGCCAGAACAGGCAGCAGAGAGTAATCACCCGCTGCAGCAGACCGAACGCTCCAAAGCCGCTGTTGAAATAGAACAAAAAGAGCCAAACGACCATCAGGATGCAGCAGACGTACCCACTGATCGCGATGGGTATTGCCAAATGCTTGAATGCTTTTTCGCGGGCGGTGCTCTGCGCCATGATGGTGATCAGATATGGGGTCACAGCGAAGAGAAGGCCCATGGGGAGCCAGTGTGCGATTCCCGCTAAAGGCATGGAAGAGAGCGGGACCCGGAGTTCCTCCAGTGAGAGGGTAGGGAAGAGGACGACCGCAACGATGACCAAGGCACAGACCCAGGATGCAATCGTCCAGATTTTTTTTGTCCGCAGATCGGCAAAATGAATCGGCAGAATGTACGACAAGATCACATAGCACAGGGCGAGTTGGAGCAGGTTGGCCTGTTCGATCCAGCCGTACTTCCCGATCGACAATTCGCCGATGGTGCGGTAAGCCGGGTCATAGCCCGGGGTGACGAAGCCGAGGACAGCGATCACGAGGGCGAACACGATGGGGCTGAGGATGCAGTACCAGATGAGGAAGCGACGCATGGGAAAATCTCAAGTATTTATCTGTAAACCGATCCCGTTCGCTTATGACGCTCTGCTGCTGATCGTACGGGCACAGGAAAAGAACCAGACGAGGTATAGACCGATAATGATCCTTTGGAGCAGGCCGAAATAGCCAAAAGGGATCCGGGAAATAAACAGGAACAAGAAAGCATAGCAGAGGAAACAGCAGACCATACCTCCCAGTCGCGTGATCGCGAGCAGCTGCGGATAGAGTTTTTCTTCCGCGAGACTACGCGACAAGACTATGATGCAGTAGGGAAAGATGAGGAGCAGCGCCAGGTAGGCTGTCGAATGGATGAGGCTGCCGGGAGGCAGCGACGAAAAGGAGGCTCTGGTCGTTTCGAGCGATGCGGTCGGAAAAGCTCCCGTTATCGCGATCACGAGTGCAAAAAAACCTAAGGCATATCGCCATTTTTTCTGAGTCTGAGGCCGTCCAAGCTGAGCCGGCAGGAGTATCGACAGTATTAGGGGCTGTCGATAAACAGTTCAAAAATACAAAAAATGAACTAGTTCTCTCAAAACGATCAATCAGGCTTGGGTTTCAGGCTTCCCAGCCCTCATTTTCCGATCACCGGGCACACTCATCCCGCTCCGGGGGCATTACGCCCCCACGCCCGCACCCAGGGGTGGACTGCCTATCTTTATCAACCTCTTGAGGTTATACGTCAACGCTTCCATGGTTACCTGCAATTGCACTTTGGCTGTTCCACGATATCGCGCCCTTCTTTGTTTTTGGGAAAAAACATTTTCAAACGGCATCCTCACTTTGCTCAACCATCTATCCAGATCCCGGTTCTTTTCCTTGTTGTTCTCTTTTTTGAGTATCCCACTATGTATGCCTTTGCCTTTGATCCGCTGTTCGTTCTCTTTACTCGAATACCCTTTATCTGCAATTATCATTCCCTGATTCGGTATCAGTCTCTTCAAGGCATGCAGATCCAGAATATTCCCTGGATCAACAAATGCTTTGGTGATAATTCCCTGCCCCATATCTACCGCTACTTGCCTGCGATAGCCAAACCAAAATTTATTCTTGCCTTTGCTGGCATAGCGGGCGTCTTTATCGGCTGCGTACTTTCCAACTACGGCATTGTCCAGCCTTTTCTCCCCGTCCTCGATCGCCTGGTCTCTTTCTTCCCATAATGCCAGCTTGCTCACTATCCCGGTTGAATCTACAAAGGTAAATGTTCCACCTATCAATCCCGCAGCTTCCAAAAGTTCATTTACTCGATCAAATAAATCTTTCAGGTTCTTTGTCCCTACCCGGTTCCTCAGTTTTCCAAAATAGCTGTGATCCGGCGTTTTCTCTGTCAATCTGAATCCACAAAACCATTTCATCGCCGTGTTTTCCTGCAGTGCTTTTTCCATCTGCCGATCCGAGAGGTCTTCCCAGAATTGCAGCAGTATCGCAGTGAACCCCTTCTCTACGTCGATACCTTGCGCTCCTTTGTCTGAGTATAGTTTCCGGAATGGCTCTACGAGAGTATTGATGGATACAAGTTCTCGCACCTTACGGTACGCATGATCACGGGAAACCAGCTTCTCAAGTAATGTTTCCTCACTATCAAAAATCATCCGCTGGGTCTGTTTCTGCTCTTTTTGCATGGTTTGTTTCCTCTAGAGTTGTTTCCTCATGCATTTTCTCATATTCTTACCCTATTGGCGACAGTCCCTATTAGGCAGCAGAGTGCAAGCTGGAAAAAATTTAACTGTTGGATCCAGCCGTACCGACCGAGGACAAGTTCGCTGATAGTTCTGTAGACAGGATCGTAGCCGGGCGTGATGAATCCGAGGACAGCGATCACGAGGGCGAACACGATGGGGCTGATCACACAGTACCAGATGAGGAAGCGGCGCATGGGAAAACCTTAAATAACGGTATCCTGCGATGGTTAGAGCGTTTTGGGGTCAGGGAGGATACGGTTGTCTCGTTTGAGAGTGAGAGCGCAGGAGAGCAGCCAGTAGAAAAGGATGGCAATAGCGGTTTTTTCCACCAGACCCAGGTATCTCATCCCTATGCCGGTGCCCAGTGAAACGAACCAGACTACAGCACATACCAGGCAGGGCTTGCTGTAAACCCGGGTAATGTAGGCCAGGTGTCCGTAGGTGCGGTCGCTTTTGATACTATCTGACAGCAGGCGGATGCCAAAGGGAGAGATCACGAGGAAGCAGATCGCGATAATCAGATGAGAGAGGCCGGTAAAAGAGAGAGAAAATAATGACGAATGCATTTTTTCGACGGATTCGGTCGGGAAGATGATCAGCAGGATGGTAACAACAGTACAGAGCAGAAAGCCATTTCTCCAGATCGTAGCGGCCCGTGCGTGTTCGAGGCGAGGAGGGAAGAGAAGAGAAATGAGCAGACCGCTTGAGGCGAGCTGAAACAGGTTGATCTGCTGGATCCAGCCGTACTTTCCGATCGACAGTTCGCTGATCGTGTTTGCGGCATGGTCGTATCCCGGGGTGATAAAACCCAGTACAGCAACGATGATCGAAAAGATGACCGGGCTGAGGATGCAGTACCAGATGAGGAAGCGGCGCATGGGAAGACTCTGCTGAAATGGTATTCTTTTTTTGAACTGATGAGGGCGTTCAGGAAACGATCTTGTTCATATTGTGCGCCCGGAAGACCGATAGGGTAAAGGATTCGAAGCAACAGACACAAACCACACCATCGACTTTTTGTAACAGGCCAAAATAGGAAAATTCAAATCTGCCATAAAACAAGATCAGCCAGAGAGCGGTCAATATACAGCAGGTATATCCGCAGAGGGAGGTGATCCGGGCCAGGTGGCGGAACTGCGGCTCCGTCGCGATGCTGTGTGACATGAGCCATATACCGACAGGAGAAGCGACAAAAAATACGGCCAGAGCGAACCAGTGAGCGATCCCCTCAGGAGATACTGAAGATATCGGGGCGCGGAGTGATTCAAGCGGTGGGGTTGGAAACAGGGTAACTACGGCCAGCATCAATGCACAGAAACGGAAGACGTTCGTCCATACCTTTCTCGTCTGTTCATGCATCAGATACTTGGGAAATGTGTGAGAGAGAACTATCAGGCATATGGTGAACTGGATAAAATTGGCCTGCTGGATCCAGCCGTACCGACCAAGGACAAGTTCGCTGATCGTACGATAGACCGGGTCGTAGCCGGGCGTGATGAATCCGAGGACAGCGATCACGAGGGCGAACACGATGGGGCTGAGGATGCAGTACCAGATGAGGAAACGATGCATGGAGTTTCTCACATTAGGTTATGGTATACCGTTTTTAGTGAGCCTCTCGAAAAGCGAGGGTAGTTTGGTCTTTCAGTGCGTTTCGAATAGCATCCAGCACCTCTTCGAGGTCGGATACCGTGTCATTGTTCCAGAATCGAACCACCCGCATTCCCAATGCAATGAAGTATTCTGATCGCTTATCATCATATTCCTTTTGGTTGACTTCGGCATGGTGTCCACCGTCCAATTCAATGACCAGTCGTGCTTTTGGGCAATAGAAATCGGCGACGAAAGAGCCAATACTATATTGCCGATAGAACTTGTAGTTGTCCAGTCGGAGTCTTGTACACTCGAAGATGAGCCTGAACGAGGGTACGAAATCGAGACGAAGACGAGCCTGAAGGGTTGACGCAAAAAACGAAGGGGGTCATACTATTTGGATGATACTACAAATGGATGATTCACGGCTCCGGACACTCGATCAAATCAAGGCCTTCCTGGGTTCAAATCAGTTCGACTTTCGCATCAAGATAAAAAGCGAAGCGTACCAATGGGTCAATGACAGACTGATACAAT
>MNZT01000003.1:0-25989 GCA_001873755.1 Candidatus Wirthbacteria bacterium CG2_30_54_11
TACCGGAGAGAAGTTTGCTCATGAAGTGGAGTTCCTGATCAAGGCAGAAGTTGAGATTGCGAAACGAAATGAGCTTCATACGTTTGCGGTACTACCAAAGAGATGGGTGGTCGAGAGATGTTTTGGATGGCTAGAAAAGTCACGAAGGCTTTGGAAGAACTGTGAAAGAAAGACTAATTCGTCATTGCAAATGATGGTCTTATGTTTTCTCGTTATCCTATTGAAAAGATTTTGAACAGGCTCTAACAAATCGTAGCCAATCATGAAGTTGTTGATAACAATTCAGTACTGACGATTGCCAATGGAGGAGCTTTGCACATTAATTTTGCAAGCAAGGTGATTCTAGTGAAAAATGGGAGTAAAATCATAGTAGTCAATGGTGGGAAAATATATTAGGAAATATTATATGAAACACGAGAATATCATTCTAGCTATTTTATTGTGTATTGGATTGACCGCATGTACGAACAACGGAAAGTCCCAAAACCAGAATCTACACAAGCAAGCAGATGAAAGCGGCGAGACCATTCAACAGGAAGCATCGCAAGAGACAGGTAAGACGGATCAGCTTTCACAACAGGATCAAACGGAAGAAGCTTCTAGAAATGATTCGATTTTATCGTATCAATCGTACTCGAATGCGTCCTTCGACTTCTCATTTCTCTATAGGGATTCCCTACAAAAAGTTGAGTACGATGGTTCTGATGATACACTTCTTTACTTCGCATATCATCGTGATGAAAAAAAGACAGGGTATCCCAAGTTGACACCTAACTGTTCAATTCTGATTAGAAATATATCAAGTATTGAAGATGAAATAGCACAGAATCCCGTTTTGTATTGGGGATCCTCCCAAGTATATGAGCTAACGATAGATAATCAATCAGCGGCATTTTTTGTTCACGATCCAGGTGGATCGGGTAAGTATTATGACTACTCTCTTCTCATCGAACAGGATACTAATGTAATCTCTATAAGCTTCTATAACACTACCGGCGTGTCGAAGCTTCGAGATGACTTCCTCGATATCGCTGCCAGTCTTCGGTTCACAACAGAAAGTGAGCTAACCGAGCCAGATCCAATTGTCAGAGCCGAATTATCAGAGATATTGGAAATGTTAGAGGCTGAAGTAGCCGCGCGAGACGCCGAGCCAATTTCCAGTCCTGTCTCGGATCAGTAGTATTTTTTCTCTTCTTGATAAATTCAGGCAGCGCGGGCATCGCCCACACTGCCTGTCTCGCCGTTCTGACCTGTTCTCAAAAAACGATAATCATTTCTGAACCTGACGGCCCATGGCATGAACCGTGGGCTACGAAAAGAATGATACCGGTGCTCTTTTGGCGGTACACTCGACTATTTGGTACAATGACGACCGTCGAGATCCGGTCGTCATTTGTTCATCACCATCGAGCCCCCATGCGAGCAGTCATCCAGCGCAGCGCCAGAGCAAGTGTCAGTGTAGACGGCAAGGTGGTTGGCGAAATCAACCATGGATTGGTCATCCTGTTGGGAGTGAAAACCGGCGACAACGAAGCGGATGCCGACTATCTGGCAGACAAGATCGTCAATCTCCGCATCTTCCCGGACGGAGAGGACAAGATGAACCGCTCGCTCCTGGGTACCGGCGGCCAGGCTCTCATCATCTCCCAGTTCACCCTGTACGGCGACAGCCGCCGCGGCCGCCGGCCTAGCTTCATCGAAGCTGCACCGCCCCAGCAGGCCAAGCAGCTGTATGATTATTTCGTAAACAGGGTCCAGGCCTGCGGTATCACCACTGCCACCGGCACCTTTCAGGCCATGATGTCTGTGCAGCTGGTGAATGAAGGCCCGGTCACCCTCATCGTGGAAAGTAAACCAGATCAAACCTAGAGGCTGCCATGGAATGGATCAACCGGTCATATGGTCAACTGCTCGTCTACCTCTTCCAGACTTCCTTTGCGGGGGTGATGAGCCTGTTCGGCGCAGGATTCTTCCTGGGCTGGTTTGCGGTAGGGTACATCAGAGGCGTCGAAGTCGTAGCGGCCGGGAAAATAGAGAAACGCCGGGGAGGATGGCTGAAACTTATCTTGGGCATTGGCTTGCTCTCAGCCGCTGTGGGAGCTCAGGGCGCGTCGTTCGTCGGAGACTACTGGCCTGTCCTCCTCTTTGGGCTGCTGACCGGGATTGTGTTCCCTCTCGCTCATCTCGTCACTGTCTCTGCCCTGGGGCTGCTCATCCTGGGCTGCGCGTTTTTGCTCGTCATCCTGTCCTGGACCCTCCATGCCTTCACCGGCAAAACCGCTATCCTGCAGGTCAGGGTGCGCAGCATCGAGAACACCACCGAGCAGCAGAGGATCTCTCTGATCGTGACCGACCTGCGCACCAAGGATGAAGCCATTTACTATGTCAACGGAGATAAATGGGGGGTGAGCGCCAATGTCGTCCTGTTCGAGGACTGGGTGGTATTCCTGGGCGGCAAGACCTACTACCGCCTCAATTCTATCGTCGGAGCCACGGATACGACCCTGGACCGACGCGTCATCGACACCGCCTCCGAGCCGCTGTGGCAGGAGCTCGAGCAGAACGAAGAGCACTTCCCCGGCATCAGGGCAGTGTACGAAAACATCATACTGAAAGAACCTTCGGTCGGCAGTGAATATACGATCTTCGTCGACCATGATGGATCTCTCGTGCCGGAACCAGCGGTCTCTGCTCCCTGACCTCCACCGGATATTCATCATTTCTCCATATATGCACACTAGCCTGATACGCGGGATCTGTGGTTCTTGAAAAAATACAAAAGTATCATTACAATACCGCCAGCAGATGGCTGAGAGAGATCGGCCATTGTTTGTGTCACCTACCAAAGCAGAAGGAAACATCATGATCAAAGTACAGAAACTCAATAAATTCTACGGCTCCTTCCGGGCTCTCAGTGATGTTTCTTTTGAGGTCAAAACCGGCGAAATCATGGGCTTTCTCGGCCCCAACGGCGCCGGCAAGACCACCACCATGAAGATACTCGCCGGCTACATGCCGCCCTCCTCAGGCACCGCCTGGATCAATGACCTGAACATCGAGGAACAGTCGCTCTCTGTCCGCCAGAATGTCGGCTACCTCCCCGAAGCCAATCCCCTGTACACTGATTTCACAGTGGAGGAAACGCTCAGGTATATCAGCGAAGTGCGCCAAATCGACAAAGATGCTGTCGCCCAGGCCATCGACAAGGTCGTACGCCAGTGCGGACTGGCCGGTGTCTACTACAAACCCATCGAGCAGCTGAGCAAGGGCTTCCGGCAGCGCGTGGGGCTGGCTCAGGCGCTGATCCATGAACCAAGCATCCTGATCCTGGACGAGCCCACAGTCGGACTTGATCCCAAGCAGATCATCGAGATCCGCGAACTGATCAAAAATATCGGCGCTTCCCGGACCGTTCTGCTCTCCACCCATATTCTCCAGGAAGTCCATGCCATCTGCGACAAGGTCACCATCATCAGCGGCGGCCGCATCGTAGCCTCCGACACCCCCGAGGGGCTCCAGCAGAAATCAGAAGAACAGGTGCTCGGCAGCCTCTATGTGAAGATGGCGGGCACGATCCGGGAAGTCGAATCAGCCCTGAAGACGGTGAAGGGTGTGACGTCTGTGACCAAGAAAGATCAGGAAAAAAAGAATATCAACGGCTACACCGTACAAATAGAAAAAGGTGCAGATATCCGCAACGACATATTCCGCCTCGCCAAAGAAAAAGACCTGCAGCTCTTCGAGCTGACGCCGGAAAAAGCAAGCCTGGAAGATGTATTCCTGGAGCTAACTAAGTAACCAGTGGCCAGTAGCCAGTGACCAGTAATTATTCAATAAGACAACTATGGATAAGAGTTATAAAGATCTGATAGTCTGGCAGAAAGCGATAGATCTGGTCACGGACATTTACCAGGTAACAAAGCATTTTCCAAAAGATGAACTATATGGACTTACATCCCAGATCAGACGCAGTGCAGTATCAATACCTTCGAATATTGCTGAAGGTGAATGTCGGCAATCCAGCAAAGAACTTGGGCAGTTTCTCTCTATCGCCTGGGGCTCATGTGCGGAACTCGAAACTCAATTACTCATAGCCTCTCGTCTGGGATACCTGGAGGCAGAACGATACCTGAAACTTGATTCTCTTCGACAGGAGATTTCTAAAATGATCTTCGCTCTCCGCAAATCACTTTCTTAGCATTTTCATGCCTGGACACTGGTTACTGGCTACTGGACACTGTATTTAGGAGTTTACATGAACAACATTCTCGTGATCACCAGAAAAGAGCTGAGGCACTACTTCAACGCCCCCATGGCCTATGTCATCATGATCGCCTTCCTGCTCATCAACGGCTGGTTCTTCGGCTCCAACCTGTTCCTCAATAACCAGGCTTCGCTCAGAGGCTATTTCGGGATGGCGCCTCTGATCCTGCTGTTCGTGGTCCCGGCCTTTGCCATGCGGCTCATCGCGGAAGAAAAAAAACAGGGAACACTGGAACTTCTGGTGACCATGCCCATCACCGACATCGAGATCATCGCCGGCAAGTTTTTTGGCGCCGTCACCTTTTATGCTGCGATCCTGGGACTCACACTCGTCTATCCGATCGTAGTCTCGTCGGTCGGGAACCTCGACTGGGGCCCGGTCATCGGTGGCTACCTCGGACTGTTCTTCATGGGCAGCGGACTGATAGCCGTCGGCCTTTTTGCTTCCAGCCTCACTGACAATCAGATTGTTGCCTTCATCGTCAGTTTTCTCCTGGGGTTCACCCTCTTTCTGCTGGGGAAAATGCTGTCCTACGCACCTACCGCCCTGGTTCCACTTTTGAGTTTTATCGGCTTCGATTCCCATTTTGACAATATCTCCAAAGGCATCATCGACACGCGGGATCTGCTCTATTACTTCTCTCTGATTTTCCTCATGCTGTTCCTCGGGCTGCAAAGCCTTTTAAACCGCAAAAAGTAAAGGGGTTATAATATGCGCATCAAAAAACCGTCATTTCATTTTTCCCTGGCCAAAGATCAGGAAAAAGCTGTCAGTTCATCAGTCGCCGTGGTCATCATCATCGGCATCCTGGCACTGGTCAACATACTTGGCAGCCGGTATTTCGGCCGCCTGGATCTCACCCGGGATCAGGCCTTTACCCTGTCCAAAGCGAGTAAAGACCTGGTGGCCAATCTGGATGACAACCTGACTGCCAAGGTATATTTCACCCCGGATCTGCCTGCTCCGTACAACGATTACCAGAAGTTCCTCCAGGACAAGCTGGCCGAATACAAGGTCTACGGCAAAGGCAAGTTCAATTATGAATTCATCGACCCCACATCCGCCGACGGGCAGCAGCAGATCCAGGCCTATGGCATCCAGCCGATCCAGTTCAATGAGATGCAGTCCGATCAGTACCTGGTCAAAAATGGCTACATGGGCGTCGCCTTTGTCTACGGGGATATGACCCCGGAAGTGATCCCGGCCATTTCGTCCACCGCGACGCTGGAATACGACATCTCCAGCACCATCAAAAAACTGACCCGCCCCCAGAAGGTCACGGTGGCTTTTCTACAGGACGAGACTACCTTCACTGGCCTGTCAGAAGAATTCCAGGCCGCGTATTCAGCCCTGCGGCAACTCTATGATGTCACTGCCGTCACCGCCGATACGATCCCTGCCGATCTCAGCGTCCTCATCGTCGCCGGCATGAAAAATTCGCTCTCCGACTACGCGCTCTATCAGATCGACCAGTCGCTGATGCGCGGGACCAAGGTCATGTTCCTGGTAGACAGCCTGACGGTCAATCTGAACGGGTTCACCACCACTCCCATCACCAATTCCATCACCACCATGCTCACCTCCTACGGAGTGACGGTCACCCCCGGCCTCGTGGCCGACCCCAAAGCGCAGCGTATCTCGGTATCGAGCCGCCAGGGCAACTATACGGTTTCCAATGTGGTCGACTATCCATTGATCCCCCTGATCACCAGTTTCGGCTCCGGCAATGTCATCACCGCCAACCTCCAGCAGCTCTCCCTCCCGTTCGTGAGCAGCCTGAAGGTTGCCGACAATACTCAGGCAGGCCAGACAGCCTCGGTGCTCGCCCAGAGTTCAGACAAAAGCTGGAATATGACCACGACTACCTCGATCAATCCCTTGCAACCGTACACCCCCGGCTCCCCCAAGGGGCCATTCACTCTCGCGATTGCCCTGCAGGGCCCCTTTTCCAGCTATTTTGCCAATACCGCCATCCCGGCCCCGCCGGTATCAGCGGACGGGTCCCTGACCCCGGCTCCCGATCCTTCTGCCCAGATCAACTCCATCGCCGACAACCGGATTATCGTCGTGGGGTCCTCGACCTTTATCCAGGATTTCTACCTCATGGACCAGGCAAACCTCAATTTTTTCGTCAACAGTGTGGATTACCTCACCCAGAACGATGATCTCATCTCGATCCGCTCCAAAGGGCTGGATCCGGCTCCGCTGAAGGAACTGGGGGACGGTTTGAAAAACTTCATCAAATGGGGCACTATCATCGGCCTTCCTGCCCTCGTCGTCATCCTGGCCATCGTCCGCTTCAAACTGCGCAAACGAGCGACCGAACGCACCTATCGGGAGACCAGATAATGAAAAACAAGCAGCTCCTCGTCCTCGCTGTCATCTTTCTCGCCCTCCTCCTGGTGGTGCAGGGTCTGACCTACCTGAACCGCAACCAGGGCAAACCCCAGGTCAAAAAAATGTACTCGTTTACCACCGACCAGATCGACCAGGTCGAACTTGCCTCTCCTTCCGAAACCGTCACGCTCCAGTCAGTCAGCGGGGTCTGGCAGCTGACCGCTCCCTTCTCCGCAGATGCCAATACCACGTATGTAACGTCGCTGCTCAATACCATCGCAAATCTCACGACCGATGGCACCTCTTCGACCAACGCCGACAAACAGGATACCTACCAGGTATCTGACACGACCGGACTGAAAGTGACCGTGTCCGGCCAGGGCAAGGTACTGGCGACGTTCTACCTCGGGAAAACCTCATCTGATTTTAGCCACACCTATGTCCGTGCCGACGGATCAACTGCCATCAAAACCGCCAAAGGCAGCCTGAGCGCCACTTTCAACCGAAAATCAGGCGATTGGCGGAACAAGGTGATCATCGGTATTTCTCCCGACAGTATCGTCTCCCTCATCTCGGCCCCTCTGGAAGGCGCACCCTTCGCGCTCGCCATGGATGAAAGCGGGGCCTGGACCATTGCGACGGGAGATACTCCCCTTGATCAGACCAAGGTCGCGACCTTCCTGGGAGCCGTATCCTCTCTCAATGCCACGGATTTCGTGACGGACAGCGCCACCCTGGGCCTCGATCTGGCCAAGCCGGATCTGACCCTCACGGTCCAGGCAGTCCCTTCGCCATTCACGCTGCAGCTGTTCACCGGAGACGACAAATACTACGCTACATTAAACAACGGAACGCAGATGTATGTGATCGCACAGTACTCCTATGACAGTCTGAACAAACGGGCAAGTGACCTCATGTAGCACCGATCACGCTGAGACAAAAGAGAGAGACGGTTGGAGCTGTCTCTCTCTTTTGGTACAATCCTGCTGTCTCAACTCTAACGACCGCCTGCCATGAGCATGGTCTTCGTCAAACCGCTCTTCCTTCGGACCGTGGATCGCGGACCTGCGCTGCTGTGCTTCCTTTTTTTTCTCGGCAGCCTTTTTCTGCTCAAACCGCGAATCGGCGGCGATGGTTTTTCGTACTACGCCTGGCTCCGTTCTGCCGCGTTTGACCACGATTTTAATTTCACGAATGAGTATCAGCAATACAACTCCGAAGAATACTGGACCGCAGAAAAGGAGACCACTGCCACCGGGCTTGCAGCCAATCCTTTTTCCATCGGCCCCGCCATCCTCTGGGCACCCTGGTTTTTCATCGCCTTCATACTCACCCTGGCGTTCGGACCGGTCTTTTCCCTCATAAATAACGGTTACTCTTTCTTTTACCTCATCATGATCCCCCTGGGATCGCTTTTTTATGGACTGCTCGGGGCATTACTGCTGTATCAGATCCTGAAACGTTATGTGCACAGGGAGGTAGCGGTCTGGAGCATCGTGGGGACGGTATTTGGAAGTATGCTCATCAATTACCTCTTCCAGGAACCTGCTTCTTCGCATCCGCTGTCTTTTTTCACCATCAGCCTGCTCTACTGGTACTGGCTGAAGACCCGCATGTTCGAGGGACCGTCGCAGAGCTTCTTCGGAGGCATGCTGGCCGGGCTCATGTGCCTCGTCAGGTGGCAGCATCTCATCTTTGTCGCGCCTATCGCGGCTGTATTCCTGACCAAACGAAGAAATGTATACCACTGGCTGTTTTTTACCTTTGCTTTTGCCATGGTGACGGTCTGGCAGATGATCGCCTGGAAGATCGTATACGGTCAGTTCTTCTACCTCCCGCAGGGGATCGGTTTCTTCATCCCTGTCGTTTCAGTCCTGACCTGGCTGAAGCAGATTCCTCTCCTGCTCTTTTCCCCCAATCACGGCCTGTTCTACTGGAGCCCGTTCCTCCTGATCGGACTTTTGGGCTTCGTCTTCATGCTCTCCAGATTCCGGGAGATCTCGCTCACCTGCCTTTTTGTGTTCACGCTCAGCTGTATGGTAAACAGCATCGTCAAGGAATACTATGGCGGCTGGGGATATGGCGCCCGGCGCATGATCGAACTGCTGCCCTTTCTCTGCTTCGGAGTCGCGGCGTTCTGGGAATCCCATCCCTCGCTCAGGCGACTGATGAAGCCGGTCACTCTGGGATTCATAGTCTGGAACGTCCTGCTGTGGCTCCAGTACATCGGCCGACAGATCGACCCGGCCGGGGCTCTGAAATTCCCCGGCTGGATAACAGGTCAGATTACCGGGATCCGCTTCATTTTCCAGGCGCTCGGACAGAGCGGCTTAGGCAGCTCGCTGTACTATGGCTTCACCGGGAACACCTCCTACTTCTTCCTCGGCTTTGCGCTCGCCCTCATTTATACGCTCACCTTTGTCTTTCTACTGTCTATCACCGCTTATCTGGAACGGAATGAAAACTATGTCTAAAAAAGCAGAACCACAGATCCTGGCCCGGGTCAGTTCCCTGGCCAAAAGTTTCAACCATGTCCCGGCGGTGAAGTCTATCTCCTTTGAGATCAAACGGGGCGAAACCTTTGGCCTGCTGGGACCCAACGGCGCCGGCAAGACCACCACCATCAACATGCTTGCGACGTATCTGAGGCCGGACAGCGGCGATGCCCTGATCGACGGAAAAAGTGTAAATACTGACGAACTGGAGGTCAAAAAGATCATCGGGTTCGTACCTCAGGAAATAGCGCTGTACAGCGACCTCACCGCCAGAGAAAACCTCATATTCTTCGGCTCGATCTACAGTCAATCAAAAACAGTCATTCAGGAGAGGACCGACGAACTTCTGGAATTCGTAGGATTGAAAGACGAGACCAAAAAAAGGGTGAAACAGTTCTCCGGCGGCATGAAACGACGGCTCAATATCGCGGCCGGACTCATGAACCGGCCGGTTTTCCTCATGATGGACGAGCCCACGGTCGGCATCGATCCCCAGAGCCGGGAAAACATCTATGAACTGATCGGCCGGATCAAAGAGCAGGGCACCACGATCCTCTACACCAGCCACTACATGGAAGAAGTCGAAAAGCTCTGCGATACCATCGCCATCATGGACCACGGCACCATCATCGCTTCCGGCACGCTCGGTGAACTGCTCAAGCTGAAGAAAAAGACCCACAAGGTCTACAGGCCTTCCGGGTTGGAAGAGCTCTTCATCCAGCTCACCGGATCCCACCTCAGAGATTAACTGTCATAAGTGAGCCTCCCATGCTCCATGCGTTCCGCGTATTCAAAAAAGAAATGCTCATCACCCTCAGAGATCCGGTCGCCCTGATCTGGCTTCTGGCATTACCCATTTTCATCATCGCCATCACCAGTTTCGCTTTTTCCGGATCCTACGGCGGCGGCAAATTTGAAGTGACTATCCCTGTGATCAATCGCGACAGCGGACCGATGGGGCAACAGCTGCTGGATGCCATCGGTCAACAGGATACCTTGAAAATAGAATTAAAAACTAATGATCAGGAAATGGGACTCAGACAGCAGGTCGCTGACGGAAAAACTGTTGCGCTGCTCATCCTCCCTGCCGACCTCACCACTCAGGTCAGCACCGGCAAACAAGCCGAGCTCCAGCTCCTCACGGATACGAACGAGACCACCCAGCTGCCTATGGTCACCAGCATCCTCGGCAGCCTCATAAGCACCTTCAACAGCATCACACTCTCCAGCCGGACCGTTGTGCAGTATGAGCTGGACACTCAGGGACTTTCGCTTCTGCCGCAGGTAGGAGCTATCGGCGAACAGGCCTCTAAGATCGCACAGACGCTGCAGCAGCGACCAAGTATGCTCATCACCGAGACCCCTCTCTCAACAACCGATACCGGGTATGATCCGGTCGCCCAGAACGTCCCCGGCTATGCCATCATGTTCATGCTGTTCGGGGTCATGATGGGTGCCGAAGCGATCCTGATGGAAAAGGAAGAGGGGACGCTCCGTCGCCTGCTCACTACCCCGCTTCCCCGCTGGTCCTTTCTCGCCGGCAAACTGATGTCTAATTTCATCATCGGATTTTCCCAACTGGTGATCATCTTCGCCGTCGGCCACTTAATTTTCGGCCTCGACCTGGGCAGCTCCATCCCGGGCCTCATCCTCATCTCTATCGCGACCGCCTTTGCAGCCAATGCCGCCGGTATGCTGCTCGCATCCTTCATCAAAACCCGTAGACAGCTGGGACCGGTCTCTACCTTTTTCATCCTGTTCAGCTCAGCCCTGGGAGGCTCCTGGTGGCCCCTGTTCATCACTCCCCAGTGGATGCAGAACATTGCCAAAGTCACCATCACCGCCTGGGCCATGGAGGGTTATTCCAATCTGCTGATGTACGGAAAGGGGATCGTCGATATCCTTCCCCAGGTCGGAGCTCTACTGTTCTATGGTGCCGTTCTGTTTGCGATCGGACTGAAAAAATTCCAATTCAAGGAGTCCTGATGAAAGCTGCGCTTCAAAAACTGCGGGAGCTGCTTACTCATCCAATCCTCATGATCGTTTGCCGGGGCTATCTCGCGTATACCTTTATCCTTTCGGGCTGGGACAAAATAACTCACATTTCTTCCTTCCTCATCATTGTCAAAGCTTATGAGATCCTGCCGGTATGGATGGCTGATATCTTTGGCCGGTTCCTTCCCTACGTAGAGATCTTCGTCGGCGTGTATTTTCTGATCGGTCTCTTGACCCGCTGGGCTGCGGTGATAAACGCACTCATGATGGTGAGCTTCATGATCGCTACCGTCGTCAATATCCTGCGGGGTACTGACCTCGAGAACTGCGGCTGCACTGATCTGACCTCCATGACCGAAGGTTTCGGCTGGCACACATTTTATCGGCAGGTGTGGTACATGATACCGATCGTTCTGGTATTTTTTGGACGGCACACCTATCTGAGTCTGGACGGAATTCTGCAGAAAAAGAAACAGACATCAATCGAGCCCGTCGCCGATGAAAAATAAACCCACACTCCTGCTCCACATCTGCTGTGCACCCTGTTCCACCACCGCGATCGAACGATTGAAAGACACGTACGAACTGACCGGTTTTTTCTATAATCCCAACATCCACCCCGCGGAAGAACGCGTCGCCAGAGAACAGGAGTTCACCCGTTTACTCACGACCTGGCAGATCCCCGCCGTCACCGGGACAGGAGACGGCAGCGAATGGTTCACCGCCACGGAAGGTATGGAGAACGAACCCGAAGGCGGGCCGCGCTGTCCGGTGTGCTATCGTCTCCGGCTCGAAGCGACTGCTCGCGAAGCGTCGGCTAGAGGCATCACCCACTTCGCTACCACCCTGACCATCAGCCCGCAGAAAAATGCGGATACGATCAATGCGATAGGGGTCGAAGTCGGACAAAGGTACGGCGTCACCTACCTCGCCAGCAATTTCAAAAAGCAGAACGGTTTTGGCCGCAGCGTAGAGCTCAGCCGTGAGCACGGTCTGTACCGCCAAGACTACTGCGGATGCATGTATTCACAGCGCGACAGTCTACTCAGAGAAAACAGGGAAAAACCATGTTCCGCAAACTGATCCTGTGGCTGCTTTCCACCTGCCTCCTGATCCTCCTCACGATCGGCATCGTCCTCTGGCATACCAGAGCTATCGCCCTGGATGAAGTGTTCTGGAAAAACGAGATCCACAGCTATGCTGTCGTCTCCTCTCTCTATGACGAACTGGCGACCCAGGTGGTAAAGAAGCAGCAGGAACTTATCCCCGCAGAATCTCCGCTCACCTTCACGTATGACGAGATCTATTCCCTCCTGGATGCTCTGTTCCCATCTGCCTGGCTGGAAGCGCAGATCGATCTGACGCTTGATTCTATTTCCTCCTGGCTTCGATCCGATGCGCCCGAGTATGACGTGGCCTTCGACATCTCGGTCCAGAAAGCAACCTTCAGCGAGAAGATCAAAAGCCGAATAAAGGCCAAGGAAGAAAGCATCCCTCTGTGCACGGCAGCAGAAACGAGAGCCATGCAGGCTTCAGAACAGACTTTCTCCTTTACGTGCCTCCCCCCTGGTTTTACCTTGGATCAGTTAGCAGGACCCCAGGGATATGAATTCTTCGATAACTTTCCTAAGATTATGCCCGAGCAGCTCACGCTTCGTGCCCTGCTGGAGGGTACGGTCTTTGTATTTCCAGAAAATCTCGATCCACCGCTTCCCCCTCAGCCGCCTCCGGATGTAGAAAATTACCAGAACTTCATGTCCGGTCTGCGCAATGCCAGACAGGTCCTGCGGTGGATTGATCTCGGGTTTACCCTCTGGCTCATCGTCATCGCCGGCCTGTGGGCCCTGATCGTCGCCCTGGTATGGCGCCGTCCCACTGCTTTCCTGGGCCGGCTCGGGTACATCTTCTTCTGGCTCGGCATCCTGCTATCCGTACTTTCCTGGTCCCTCAATTGGGGAGCAGGTCAACTCAATGAAAAAATACTCTCTGCTGTCGGCTCCAATCTCAGCCCCCAGTTGATGGCGGCAGCGATAGGAATACCAAAAGACCTGGCCGGTCGCTTCATTTCGCCACTGGTAAGCTGGGGAGGCGCTGCTCTGACCCTCGGCCTGCTTTCTTATGCGGTGCTCATAGCGATGGCTCTGGAACGCCGGAAAACCAGAAAAAGAGCAAAACAAGCGGATACGATCAACGCACCGCCAGCATCCGTTCAATACTCTGATGGGCCCGCTCCCGGATCTCCGCCGGCACCGTGACAACCGTTTTCATATCCTGAAGAGACCACAGCACTTTTTCCAGCGTGGTCTTTTTCATGTTCGGGCAGACCGCAGATTCGGAGGCCGGGATGAACAGTTTATCCGGGTTTTCTTTTTGCAGTCTGTAGAGCATGCCCACCTCGGTCCCGATGATAAACGGACCGGCATGATCCCGGGCATAGGCTGACATCCCGCTTGTGCTGGCGACCGCATCGGCAAGCGCAAGTATGGCAGGGCTGCATTCAGGATGAGCAAGGAAGACTGAGCCAGGGTTCTGTGCCTTCAGTTCCAGTATCCTTTCCGGCACGAACAGCTGATGGGTGGGGCAGAAGCCCTTCCAGATGTGGATGGTCTTGGTGGTCTGCTTCTGTACCCAGGCGCCCAGATGCTGGTCCGGGAGGAAGATGATCTCGTCCTCAGGCAGGGAATTAACAATTTTAACCGCATTGGCCGAAGTGCAGCAGATATCTGACTCAGCCTTCACATCAGCATTTGAATTGACGTACGTCACGACCGCGGCGCCGGGGTACTTCGCGTGAAAGTCACGTACCTGCTGGGCATTGACCATATTGGCCATAGGGCAGCCGGCTCCGGCATCCGGCATGAGCACGGTTTTGTCCGGGCAAAGGAGTGCTGCAGTCTCGGCCATGAATTTCACCCCGCAGAACACGATGACCTCGGCATCAGTACTTTTAGCCTTGAGTGTAAGTTCCAGCGAGTCCCCGACGAAGTCAGCCACATCCTGCACCTCGCCGACCTGGTAGTTGTGGGCGAGGATGACCGCGTGGCGGGATTGTTTCAATTGCTGGATCTGATCCTCTAGCGATCCCATCGCCGTACCTCATCTAGTATTTCTTTAACTCGATCGAGAAGAACCGGGTCAGTCCAACAGGAGGAATACACTCAACGGTATACGGATGATCGAAGTATCAAGGTTCATTTCATCTTCCGTGACCACGATCCCAAAACTGCTCTCTTGTGGTCGACCTTTGATGAAAGCATCCACACAGCCAAGTTCTACGGGTGCAATCCGTTTTCGGTGTTTGATCTCGACAGGGATGAGTGTACGTCCAACTCGAATGATGAAATCGATCTCGGCATCACCATGAGCCTCTCGTAAATAAGTGATGTCGGTAATTCCAGCGAAACGGCGAAGGGTATTGAAGGCAAGGGTCTCAGCAATCCGTCCCTTGTCAGTCCCCGTCAGATCGGCCGGTATTTTGGTGATTGCCTCGAACAGCATGGTATCCGTAGCATACAACTTTGCATGGGTTGACCGAAGCCGGACAGGTTTACCCGAATAGCGCTCTACTTTGCGAATAAGTTCAGTTTGAAGAAGAAGCGGCAGTGCCCCCGAAAGTGTGATCCGGGTCGTTTTGATGGTCCTGGCGAGTTCATCGAGGTTGTATTCTTCGCCAGTCCGGGCAAAGGCGTACCGCAGGAATTGATGAAAGATCTCAGGGCGTCTGATCTCTCTGATCAAACGCAGGTCCTCAAGCGTCACACGCTGGACGAACTGCAGGTCCACGAATTGTGCCCTATCAATGGGATCCAGGTTCCACAACTGGGGGAATCCACCGGCTCTGGCGTATTCATTGGCCAGAGAGCGAAATGGCTCAAGTGCATCAAACCCAAGACCAGAGACGATCCGCGAAACAGCCGAGATCACAGAACCACGTTCTTTGATGTCTACAGGGGTAGAGCGGGAAAGCGCGTTCGCATATACCGGATAGTGGAATCTGACCCATTCCCTGAAAGAAAAAGGTGACATGGCGATCTCTATCAGGCGCCCCAGCAGACTCTCAAGTGATTTGCGGAATATGGTATGAGATGCCGAACCGGAGATGACAAAACGCACAGGGAACCTGAGATCGACATAGCGTTTCACATACAGTTCCCAGTTGGGCAGGCGCTGAACTTCATCCAGGAAGCAATAGATGGGTTCGCGCACCTGGGATATTTTTTCGCCTAACTCCTTTTCCCAGCGACCAAGCAACCGCTCGAATGCAGCCCCCTGCTGGTCAGCCGGCAGGAGTTGAACAAAAGGGTCATCCATCGAAAAAAAGAAGATCCGTCGGGTTGGGACCTGTTTGTTTTTCCGGACGTATTCCATGAGTTGGCGCATGAGCGTGGTCTTG
The DNA here is from genome assembly GCA_001873755.1 of Candidatus Wirthbacteria bacterium CG2_30_54_11. Taxonomy (GTDB): domain Bacteria; phylum Patescibacteriota; class CG2-30-54-11; order CG2-30-54-11; family CG2-30-54-11; genus CG2-30-54-11. The sequence goes on from MNZT01000003.1 coordinate 15,485, forward strand.
CCGATGCGGCGTGGACCATTGATCAGTATCGCCAGTCCGTGATCTTCATCGAGATAGCGGGTAGCCCGGGCAAAATCATCCCGAAAAAATGGCTGCGAATTCCATGAATACGCCGTGTCGCTCCACCAGGGATTGTAGGTGGTGATGGTATTTTCAAGGGCTATATCATCAAGTAGTGATAGTTGTTCATCCTTTTTCCTCGCCATCATCTCCTCCTTGATTAGTTATGTATAGTATACTATACATAACTTTTTTACTCAACATACCTTGCTGTTTTGTATGACCGGTCCATGCATACCTTCTTCCTCTCAAATGACTCTGGCCGGCCAATATTCGGTCAACTCCTGGAAAGTTCCGCAAATTTAGTTGCCATCGTAGGATTACCGCGTGTGAGCCTCTTGATCGTCAGATCTTCGGCCTTGTTGTTGGCGAGGCGAAGGTTGTTTTCTGACGACTGCAGTGCTTCTTTGGTTTTCTTGAGGTGGTCGATGGTTTTGTCTATTTCTTCGATGGCGGTTTTGAATCTGCGGCTGGCCAAGTCATAGTTCTTGGCAAAGCCTTCCTTAAAGGCCGTGATGTTGTCCTCGAAATGTGTGATATCGACGTTCTGGCTCTTCACCAGGGCGAGCTCTGCCTTGTATTTCAGCGAGTTCAGGGCGGCGTTGCGCAGCAGGGTGATCATGGGGATGAAGAATTGCGGACGTACCACGTACATCTTTGGAAATTTGTAGGAGACATCGACGATGCCGACATTGTAGAGCTCATGGTCAGCCTCCAGCAGTGTGACCAGCACGGCGTATTCGCACTTCTTCTCGGCACGGTCCCGGTCAAGTTCTTTCAAAAAATCTTCGTTCTTATGTTTCGTGGCGGTCTCGTCCCCTTCGTTCTTCATCTCAAACATGATAGAGATGATCTCATTGCCCTGCTCGTCCACTTCCCGGTAGACATAATCGCCCTTGCTGCCGGTCCGGGAGTCGTTGTCTTTTTCAAAGTAGGCGTTCTGGAAGCCGGTCGCGCGCAGCTTGTTAAATTCAGTCTCACAGTGCTGTTCGAGTGATTCGCCTATCATTTTGGTCGATTGTTTGAGCTTCATGTCCTTGTACCGTTCGATCATTTCATCCTTCATCCTCAGTTCATTTTCATGCTTTTCTTTCAGCGAAACTTCAAGAAGCTGTTTTTCATTTTCTTTGTTCTGAAGTTTTCCTTTGAGCGCATCACGCTCTTTTTCCACCGTATTGACCGCCTCGGTGACAGCAAGCGTCTTCTTGAGTTCGGCAGCATTGAGCTCTGATTTCATCGCTGCCAGTTCCGATTCCTTTTTTGCCACAGTATCAGCCAGCTGACGGTCTTTACTGGCCCTCAATTCGGCGAGCTCCTGTTCCTTTTTGGCCAGGTCTGCCTGCAGTGCATTCGTTATGTTGGCTTCCGCAAGTTTGATCGCGTTTTCCTTTTCCTTTTCTGCGATGTGCATTCGCTCATGCAGCTCTTTGTCGAACTGATGATCGCGGACCTGCTTCAGGATGTCGGCGAATCCCGCCTCATCGACTTTGAACGCCTTTTGGCAATTCGGGCAGATGATGTCCTGCATGTATGGTCTCCTCGTAAGTCAGGTGAATGAATACAGTCATACAAATCGGGTTATGACCTGGTTGTCAATCGATAGGTAAAACAAATGGGAAAGAGACGTTGAATTTTACTCAAAAACCGGATGCATGCCTTGCCTTCCTTCGCCTCCATCACGTTCAGGCGAGTGGGCTCAGTTTTGATCTATCTTTTCTTGGTGTTTGTTTTCCCTGCAGGTGAGTGATCACGTTTGGCTGTAGTCAGGGCAACGGTGACGTTTTGTAGCCCATGCGTGACAAATTCTTCCTCGTACCTGGTAGTCAATCTATCGACAAGTATGAAACGCTCCTCTCGGCTCATGCTGCCCAACTGCTCGTGAGTATACTGGAGGGCCAGATCCCTGTACGCTAGCCATAGGGAAAGATGGTACCACGCCGCCTCGGTTTCGAACTCATCGATTTCACTGGTGATCTTTTGATCCTCGTAGGCTGTGGTGTAGGTCGGCCCGATCTCCCGGTCATGTTCCATGCCAGATAGACCGTGCTCTACGGCCAAACCCAGAAGTTTCTGCTCCAGGGCATCCTCTGCCGCATACTTCTCACCACGCGCTTCCTTGTTCCCGGTCAGCACATAATGCCCCAGACAGGCCATCTGGACGAGCAGGCCGAACTCCTTCTGCGACAGCTCTATACGGCAGGGCGATGATCGATCTGTCAGGGCTCTCTTCTGTTTCATAGATACTCCATGGGTAAAAAAACACCTACTTGAAAAGTGTTACAAACCGTGTAAAAATCCCTATTGTATAAACCCTGTTTACCCGAAGTCTGACGTTATGCGTCAGATACATGTATAGGCCAAATGGGGTTTTTCATTTGATGATGTTCAAGTCTGATCCGGATCAATCCATTCGAACGAAATAAACTTTCCTGCCAGGTGTTTGAAGTCTTTATCCGTGGAGATCAGCGTCAATCCCAATACCGATGCGGTTGCCGCTATCCAGAGATCATTTTTCCCCAGATTGCGAGCTGTCATCTTTGGAGGTAGGGGTTTGTTGATGAGTTTTCCCTGACTGTAAGCATCGATCTCGGCATAGGCTTGAATGATGCTGGGATGGTTGATATCTGCTATCGGAATTTTTCTCAACAGATTCTGCAGATCCTCTTGTTTTTTGTCACCCCAATACAATTGATACGCCAATGAACGTGCTTCTGCCTCAGTAACAACAGACATGAGATAGAGAGTGCCCTTCTCGGACAATCGGAATTTCTTCATCACAAACACACCCAGAGCACTCCCTCGAAGGAGATGAATGACTATGTTCGTGTCAATCAAATATCGGTGAGGCATGCCTACATCCCTTTCCCATCGAGGAGAACTTTCATGAGGTCATCGATTGATTCATCACCCGGCCATTTGCCGAAAAAATTGGCTCCCATATCATCTACGTCTGCGAGCGCTACTGCTCTATTGATGATCGCCATCGGTTCCTGATGAGTACGAACCGTTTGGAAAACTCCATCTCCCGCCGCATACGGCTCAATGGTATCAGCTTCGACCAGTCGTTCCTTCCCTGACGGTTTATAGTGCAGCGTACCCTTGATCGTTACTTTCTTTCCCCAGAATCGACGCATCAGCTCGGTATCCACGCTGTCTGCGCTAGCGATACCCTGAATCATACCGCCCTGGTCAAAAGTCAGCTTGAACTTCCGGTCAGAATGTTCAATGCTGTCAAACTTGCCCGAGATGACTACTGCCCGTTCCAATGGCGTGGAAGTTATCATTTTCTTGACCGATCCCATCAGCTTTTCATTTAATTCAAATACGTCCTCGACCAACGTGCCAGAGGATATCTGCATGGTGATCTTTTTTTGCTTGAAATATGGCTGGAACGATCGAATGGATTCAAGCAACCCCCGGTCAAGATAGTCACTATCCGCCAGATTCTGCGATGCATCATGTATAGCATGAGCCAAGACCGTCAGCGCCGTATCGGTCTCGCTCGGTGAAGTCAGCCACATATTCTGCTGATCAAGCATCGTGGCACTGATATCACCCAGTACGGGAGCTGAGATATCGATTTGCGTTGATCCCTTTCGAAAGCCATGGATGACGAAATTGGATGCGTCCTTGATCCATTGTGGCTTTTGCCCACGGCGAGTGCTCGCCCCTTCGGTGACCAGTCGAAGAGACCGCTCGGCGCTTTCGCGCAACGGGACCAGAAGTGCTTCCATCGCCTCCAGAGTGATCGTCCCTGGTGGTGTGGTCAGACCGCGAATATGGAGTGTATACTTTACTGTTTTCATTATATTTCTCCCCTATTGAGCCTTTATGTGTGCATGATTGTATCACAAAGTCATCTGTGGAATTTGGAGGATTTCGTGAACCATGCCTCTACTCCTCCCAGAGCCTGGCTATCGTCTGCTTCACCTTCTCCTCATAGATCTCTATCAGCCTCCTGTTCCCCTCCACCAGCGCCCGCTCAGCTTCTATGCGGTCGACGATCTGCTGCTGGATGGCGAGAGGGGGAAGAGGTAGTATTATCTCTTTCAAATGCTCGTAACCAACTCTTGGTAATTGTGCACCTTTTATCCCGGTCATGACATCACTGACAAAATCATCACTTAACAGTAAATACCAGTAAAAATTGGCAATTGCGTCTTGCTTAACTCTAAATACTACAATATCGGTTGAACAAATTCCGTTTCTGTGAGCAAGCCAAACTTTGTTTAGATTTGGTCTGAGTTTTCCGTATAAGAGGTCACCGGGTTGGAAGACATTTTTTAGACTCTTAATTTGTTCGTAGTTAGTTGTTGGCTCACCAACTATTCTTCCGGAACCAGACTCTATATTTTCAAGTCCAATATAATAAATCTCCCCCGTTATCTTTTGCGGATCAACTTGCTCTCCTACCCTATCAAGCATATCCCCCAACTTCGCTTTTTCCCACTCCGGGTCGATTTCGATCCTCGGCTTCCAGCTCTCGACCACTTGCTGTGCACCGGAGATGATGCTCTGGTAGCCGTCCAGCTCGGCTATGATCTGCTGCTGGATTTCGAGAGGAGGAAGGGGGATTTTATATCGTTTCAGTTTTGCAAAATGGCGTTGGTACCCTTCTGATTCAACTGGTTTTGTTTTTAAAATATAATAGAAAAACTTTGGTATTAGTCGGTCATCAGTAAGTAGAATCTTAATCCCATCAGCACCTTGTGCAAATGATTTCTCTGAATATTTAACTGCGCACGTATGATCTCCAAAAATAACTACCGGCTTTTCGCTTTTGACTAAAGCGCTTTCATCATTTGTCCATCCAGCAATATCATTCTGCGATTGATCAATGATTGGGAAATTACCCTTTGGGTTGAAATGCTCTTTTGGTATTTTTACCGGTGGCGTTATTGTCGAGACGACTTCATCAAATCCCACCATTGGATACTTCGCGTTACTATAGTCAATCGCGACCTGATAGCGGTCGCCCGAAAGGTTGTAGTCGCCGATTTCGGCGATCCGTGAACGGGGAACAGCTAAAGAGACAACCCCGTCTGACATTTCGACTTCGCTCAAGGCCTGATACGCTTTCAAAATCTCCAGCGCTCCCGGCAGGTCATTCTTGCTAATCGGCCGCTTGGTCGCACCGAGATCGTAGCCGTCGTTTTCGACTTTGACGAACAGGATTTCCTGTTTTTGCTTCGCCAACTCGTTATCGAGGAATAGTATGCTGGTCTTTACGCCAGCGTACGGTGCGAATACGCCTGAGGGCAGGCTGACCACGGCGTATAGGCCATCCTCGACGAGATTTTTCCGCAGCTGCCGATGTGCTGACCCGGACTGGAAGATGATACCTTCGGGGACGATGATACCGGCACGGCCGCGGGGACGGAGGTGGTTCATGATGTAGTCGACGAACAGCACTTCGGAGCGGCTGGACTGGATGCTGAATTTGCTATGGGTTTTGACACCGCCCTTGGGCGACATGAAGGGCGGATTGGCCAGGATCACATCGTATTTTTCGTTCCATCGCTCGTCCATGGAGAGCGTGTCGTACTGGTAGATTCTGGGATTGCGGAACTGGTGCAGGTACATGTTGACCTGGGCGATGCGCACCATGCCGGGGTCGATGTCGTAGCCTTCAAAATTCTTCATAAGCACCTGCCGGTCGCTCGGGGTGAGCGACTTTTCGCTGTTAGACGTACCGTCCGGGTTTTTGCCGTCCCGCCTACGCTCCGCTTCGGACGGGCCATCATGTTTTTCAAGGATGTGCTTGTATGAACTGACGAGAAAGCCGCCGGTGCCGCAGGCCGGATCGAGGACTCTATCGTCCTTCGACGGGTTCACCACATCCACGACGAAGTCGATGATGTGGCGGGGGGTGCGGAACTGGCCGGCATCGCCCTGGCTGGACATGATGGAGAGCAGGTACTCGTAAGCGTCGCCGAGGTCCTCGGGGTGCGAGTAGTCGAAGTAGGCGACTTCCTTCAGGAAGAGCCCCAGCACCTCGGGACTGCGGTAGGGCAGGATGGCGGACTTGAAGATGTCGCGGAACAGTTCGGGGAGTTGTTTGGACTCAGAAAATTTCAGCAGGGCTTCGCCGTAGAGGTTCATGCGCTCCTGATTGCCCATGCGCGGATCCATGAGCCGCGTCCAGGCATAGCGCTCGAGGTCTCCGACGAAGAAGGATGCATCGCCGCCGGCCCGCATGGCAGCCTGGTCCATGTCGTCCATGAATTTGTAGATGAGGGCATTGGTGATCTGGTCGATCTGGGAGGTCGGATTGGGTACCACCCCGACCAGTACCTGCCGCGCCGCGTCGATGTGTCGTTTGATGTCAGTGTTCATGCACGTGCTCCTAGTTTTTTGACGGTCGGGTTATTCGTCAATGCCTGCATCTGTTGGATTGCTATCGCATTGAGTTGCAGCAGACGATCCGCTTGTGTGATTTTGTTCCTGATGAAATGGGCATTGAGGTTTTCTAAATTAGCGAGACATACGAGCTGAGCTACATCGGCATAGTCACGAATATTGCCGTGCAACTTGGGATTCCGTTCCCGCCATTCCTTTGCGGTCAGGCCAAACAAGGCTTTGTTCAGGATATCAGCTTCACTCGCGTAGATGATGTTGGTCTGGGCCAGAGTAAGTTTCCCGGGGATCAGTTTTTCTTTGATCGCATCCGTATGTATGCGGTAATTGATTTTTGTCAGCATCCGTTTGGTATCCCAGCCGAGCTCGAGCTTTTCGCTTTCTTCGGTTTTGAGCCGCTGAAACTCTTTGATGAGGTAGAGTTTGAATTCAGCACTGATCCAGGAGGCGAATTCAAAAGCGATATCTCGATGAGCAAACGTCCCGCTGTGGTAGCGGCCTGGTCTGGCAAAAATGCCGATCGCGTTAGTCTTTTCGACCCATTGGGAGACGGAAAGGACAAAACCATTGGAGCCGCTTGAATTTTTAATGTAACTGAATTCCGTTACATTAAAATTTGGATTGTGTACCTGCTCCCAGACACCCATGAACTCAACCGTAAACCGGGTACTCAGCCAGTGGGCTATGACAATGCCGGTTTGTTCCTGTGATTTGTATCTGGCAATATCGGTAAGTGATATATACTCTGTGTTACCTTTTTCGATGATAGCTACCTGGATACCTTTTGGCTCGATTGTTTTCATGGTGCAACCTCAATAAGATGGATCCCGGGTTCCTCCTTCGCCCGCCTCGGGCGGGCTACGGCGGACACGCAAGGCCCGGGATGACAAATGACTAATCCATAAAGGTATTCAGCGGAACATAATCCTTCACATACAGGGGGACGATCGTTTTGTATCCGTTCAGTTTCTGGTACTCGTCAAAGCCAAAGGACAAACAGAAGTTCAGTTTGGCGAGCTGTTTGGTCCTGATGATGTCCTGTACTTCGTGATCCACGATGTACGCCTTGAAATAACTTTTGACCGGGGCATAGTGCTCCTGGTCGACCGGATTCACCTCCAGGAATTTGCTCCATTCAGATTCCAGAAGTTCATCTTTTGATTCAAAGGCCTTCTTTTGTCCAAACGCGAACTGGAGGAACTCCTTCACCCCGATCCTGCGGTCGACCCGGAAGAGCTGTCGGACCTTGTCGAGATTCAGGAAGTGCTTGGGCTTGTCAAAAATGTTAGTCTTGGCATACTCGATGGCGTCTGAGACATCGCCGTTGGTCCACATTGCCTGCAGAGCGGCATTGCCCAGGACATCTTCATCCAGGGCGCGCTTGAAGCCTTCGCGGTCGATCCGCATGCCCTGCAGCCCGACAGGGGTCTCTATCACAGAGACGACATCGTCCTGCATGGCGATATCAAAGGGGCCCTGGGCGGCTTTGCGGGCTTCCTCTTCGGCTGGTGACTCGCTGTCCTTAGCGTCGTCATCAAGTGTGGCTGATTTGAGATGCGGCAGTTTGATCTTTTCGTCATAGGGATACTCGTCCTCGAAGTATTCGCAGACTGCGAAGAAGTCGAAGAATTTGTAGCGATTCTTGTCCTTAGTCAGGGTTTGTTTCGTTTCGTAGTCCAGATACTCGAAGCGGTATCTGCGTGTGCCTCTGCCCTTGATCTGCACAAATTCCGAGGGGCTGAATACCGGCCGCATGAGCGCGAGATTCAGGATATCCTGACAGTCATAGCCGGTGGTCATCATGCCGACAGTCACGGCAATCCGCGATTTGCTCGAGTCGTAAGCCGGCGGACTGCTGACTTTGCCGTTGAGATTGTTGTTGGAAAAATTGATCGTCATCTGCTGGGCACCCTGCACGAGCGAGGTCACCTGTACCGCGAAATCGGATCCGCTATACTGCTCCGGCCATCTTTTCATGGCGAGCTTGTTCAATATATTGGTGACCCGGGCGGCATGCTTCTGCGATACGCAGAACACGATAGATTTGCCGAAGAGCTTCACACCGTACTCTGCTGCGACCGGGTCGAATAGGCCGTTGTCCAGCAGCGCCGTGCACATGGCGACATTGGTGGCTTCGTTGAAAAATTTCTTTTCATAATGTTTTTCTGTGAAGACGCCGTCGATACTGTCCCCCTCGTCGGTCGTCGTATGTACTGAATACCCCACATCCGAGAGCAGCCCGTTCGTGATCTCAGTCCGTGCGTCCACGAGCGTGGGTTGGATCAAAAATCCTTCCTTAGCCCCTTTCAGCAGATCATAGGAAAAGGTCGGAGTTCCGGCGTCACAGCCAAAGGTCTTGTAGGTGTCCAGGAGCACTCTTCGCTCGTATTCACGCTGGCTGTCCACACTCTCCGTGTCGACTCCGTGCAGGTAATTTTTCGGTGTGGCGGTGAGACCGAGTTTATACCCGACGAAGTACTCGAATACGACCCGGCTGTTGCCGCCGATCGAGCGGTGCGCTTCGTCCGAGATCACGAGTTCAAAGTCAGTCGGGGAAAATTCCTTCCGATACCGGTCACCGGCGAGGAAGGTCTGGATGGTGGAGACGACAATGCTGGCGTTTTGCCAGGATTCGCGGTTCTCCTTGTAGATCGCGCTTCTATAGTCCTTGCCCAAGTGCTGTTTGAACGCCTTCTGCGCCTGGTCTTCCAGTTCCAGCCGGTCCACAAGGAACAGAACCCGGCGGGCATTGCCTGATTGTAAAAAAAGTTTGATCACAGCGGATGAAATGAGCGTCTTCCCTGTGCCGGTGGCCATTTCGAACAGGAACCGCTGGTTGCCGGCTTTTGCTGAGCCTTGCAGTGCCCGGATGGCTTCGACCTGATAGGGACGCAGCTGCTTGAGATTGTTCTTTTTCAAATATTCTGACCGGGTCGCATCTTCGCGGAAGGCAGGATCGGCGGCAAAGGAGGGCATCTGCGACGCTATAATGTAATTTTCATCTACCGGCGTCAAAGCCAGTTCGTCAGGGTCCGGTGTATAGGTCTCGTACTGGGTGATGGATTCCTGGGTCGGGAACCGCGAGATCGTCTCTGGATTCCCGTGTTTCGTATCCCAGAAATAGTGGATGTTGCCGTTGGAGAGGATCACGAAGCGTGCACCTGCATTCCGCGCATAGGTCCGGGCTTGCTCCTTGGCCGAGAGAGGATCTACTGATTCCCGTTTGGCTTCTACGACGACGAGTGCCCTGCCGTCCCTATCGAGCAGGAGGAAGTCGATGAACCCATGGGTCTCATGCTCGAAATCGTCGCCCAGTTCGGCATACTTGATCCCCGGTTCCAGCCTGATATTGGCCGGTCCGTTCTGATCACTGTCAAAACGCCATCCTGATTCTTCGAGGAGTCGGTTGATGCTGATACGGGCTTTGGCTTCTTTAGACATGGAAAGCTCCGGTAATTCACACTGCCGCCATTATAGGCTCCTCTGTGGTAGCGGGCAAATACGGATACTGCTACAATATCTCCTGAAAAATTATATGGAACACCTGCTGACATGAAAAAAAATACCGTCATCGTGATCGGCCTCGGAGCCGCCGGCCTCATGGCTTCCGGCAGCGCCTCAGAAGCCGGCGCCGCAGTCATCGGCATGGAAAAGAACCCCCAGCCGGGGCGCAAGGTTCTCATCTCCGGCAAAGGCCGATGTAATGTCACCAACAGCGGTGACCTCCAGGATTTCATCCAGGCCTTCGGCAAGAAGGGTCAGTTCCTCTACGGCGCCCTGACCCGGTTCACCCGGGACGACCTCCTGGCCTTTTTCTCCCGCTATGGGGTCGAGACCGTCACCGAGCGCGGCGGAAGGATCTTCCCTGTGTCCGAGCTGAGCGCAGACATTCTGAACGCGCTCGTGAAGCACGCCAAGTCAAATCATTCTGAACTCAACTATTCCTCCCCGGTCGATAAGATCGTCATCGCCAAAGGCAAAGTGATCGGCGTGATCTCACGAAATCTCGAAATAGCGACCGACCGCGTCATCCTGACGGCCGGCGGGTCGAGCTATCCCGGCACCGGTTCGAACGGCGAAGGCTACCG
>MNZT01000003.1:25998-27015 GCA_001873755.1 Candidatus Wirthbacteria bacterium CG2_30_54_11
GGCCACACCATCGTCACCCCGCTCCCGTCGCTCACCTCGCTCGAAACTAGAGAAGACTGGGTGCCAAAGCTTCAGGGATTGAGTCTGAAGAATGTCGAACTGACGCTGAAGATCAAGGGCAAGGCGGTCGAGACGAAATTCGGGGAAATGATCTTTACCCACTTCGGCGTGAGCGGGCCCATCGTGCTCGACATGAGCCGTACCCTCGTCGAGTCCATCCGTCCGGCACTGGAAAAAGCAGTGCAGTCGCACAACCCGTTCCAGAAGGCGCTCCATGTCCCGGAAGGCGCTGAACTGTCGCTGAACCTCAAGCCTGCCCTTAGCCTGGAGCAACTGACCGCGCGGCTCCAGCGGGATTTTTACACCGGCGGCAAAAAGTTCTATGCCTCTATCCTGAAAGACCTCCTCCCCGCCAGCCTCATCCCGGTCATGATCGACCTCTCCGGCATACCTCGGGACAAGGCAGGCAATCAGATATCAAAAAAAGAGCGCGACTATCTCGTTCAGCTGCTGACGAACCTCCCGATGACCGTAAGCGGCCTTCGTTCGTTCACCGAAGCCATCGTGACCTCCGGCGGCGTCAGCCTGAAAGAGGTAGATCCGCGGACCATGGAATCAAAACTGGTCAAAGGACTGTACTTCGCCGGCGAGGTCCTCGACCTCGACGCCAAGACCGGAGGGTACAATCTGCAGGCTGCTTTTTCAACCGGCTATCTAGCCGGCGTCAACGCCGCATCGAAAACCTGACGGAACAGGGACGTGATGAATCGCGTCTCTACTTTGTATTTTCCCCTCTCCTGAGAGACCCGTTATACGGAGTCAAGAGGGAAGTACAATAAGATCGGGGTTAAATGGGGTCTGGTTTTTCATCATACCGAATAGAACATGAAGGAATTTTCTGGCCAGGATATTCAAAACCGCTGTGTAGTGTTTATGCTTCCCTCTGTAGTAGTCGTAGAGTTTTTTGAACTCCTCATTGTGCTGCTTCAAGCCCCAGGCAATGAGAAATAATGTCCT
>MNZT01000062.1:0-1289 GCA_001873755.1 Candidatus Wirthbacteria bacterium CG2_30_54_11
TTCTTCATCTTACGAGAGGTGTACTTGCGATCCAGGCCAGTGTTGGCACAGTACTCGTCGAGCATGAGACGTTTTTCTTGTTTAGTGGCTTTGAAGTAGCGCGGAGCGACTGCCGCCGTCAGTTCGTTCTTGCTGTGCATATCCATGTATACAGCGTATCATTCTTTTTTTGCCCTCATGGTGACATTTTAGTTGATAGAATTCGCAGGCTTGACACGAGTAGGCGCTGACTTTAAAATGTGCGGTGTTATCTACCCATTTCCCCGTTGAAGGAAACACCATGACAGAAGAATCAGTATACCTGACCCGCAAAGGACTCGAGGAGCTGAAAAAAGAACTGGACTATCTGACCGTCGTCAAACGTGCCGAGGTCGCAGCCGCGATCCAGCAGGCCAAAGAATTCGGCGATCTGGCCGAAAACGCGGAATATGAAAACGCCAAAAACCAGCAGGCATTTGTAGAAGGCCGCATCGCCACGCTCGAAAAAATGATCTCCAATGCCACGATCATCGAAGACAATCACAAGGGCAACGAGACTATCATCAATGTCGGTGCAACCGTCACCATCAAAAATCAGCTTGGCAAAAAACAGACCTTCACCATCGTCGGCTCAGCCGAAAGCGACCCGATCAAGAACAAGATCTCGAATTCCTCACCCATGGGGCAGGCTCTCCTGGGCCACCAACTCAAAGACAAGGTCAAAGTACCCACCCCGGCGGGGATCAATGAAATCGAGATCGTCTCGGTCAACTGATCATAACCCCGCCTGACCAGCGGGGTTTTTTTTGACATCTACCATTTTTGAACCCATCTCCATGCACCACCGCCATCTCGCCATGTTCCACATCGCAGCTCAGAGGAGAGACCTGCACCTCGTCCAGAAAAGCGTAGTGCTCAGGAGCCTGGGGATTTCGTTACTTGAATTGTTCCAGCCGCTTTTCCTGCTGTCCAACGGTCTGGACCTCCGTCTGTTGATGCTCTTTTATGCGGCCCAGTTCCTCTTTACCGCGTTCCTCGCTCCCTTTGTGGGACAAATCTCAGCACGGCTTGGTTTTGCCCGGGCCAGTCTGCTGGGACTTGCCTCATTTGCGGTGTACCTCGTCTGCTTTGCCAGTGCGCCTGCCGTCCATTTCACCAGCCTGATCCCGGCTACCCTGCTCTGGGCGATCTACGAAGCGGTCTACTGGCCCAACTACCATCACAATTTTTGCGACCTGACCAATGCGTCCGTGCGCGGCTCGCAGACCGGCCTCATGAACCTGCTCATGAACGGCAGCCGTTTTATTTCC
>MNZT01000062.1:1303-7777 GCA_001873755.1 Candidatus Wirthbacteria bacterium CG2_30_54_11
TCCCGACCCTGTTTGGCATTGCACTCCTGTCGATCGTCCTGTCTGCAGTCCCCTTTTTCTCGGAACAGACCGTGACTTCCCTGGCCGATGAGCGACCTGTTTCTATAGTGAAGGATCTCCTGGCTCCGCAGCATCGGCTCCAGCAGATAGTCTTTTTTTCTCTGGGCGCTATTTTCTTTCTCATGGAATTCGCCTGGCCGATATTCCTGTACCGCTTTCTCCCCGACTTCGGCGAACTGGGACTGTTCACCTCGATCGTCACCATTTTGAGCGCCATGGTCGGCGCATTGCTCATGCTCGTAATCGACCGGATGGTAAAATCCAAACTGCTTGTGCTTGGCTCCATCATCTACAGTGCCGGCTGGGTGCTGCGGTCATTTATCTTTGATACCTTTTCGTTCTTCATGTCCGATCTCGTCAGCCGCATTGGTGAAGGATTCGTCATGCTGCCCATGTTCGCCATGTCCTATGACCTGAGAGAACGACAGGACCATACTTCCTTCCAGCTCCAGAGGATCCTCGTCGTCTCTCTTGGATATGTGGGTCCTGCTCTCCTGATCGTAGCTTTCGGTGCTCCCATGCTGAAAGTGCTGCTGTACACTGCACCTGTATTCTGTTTTCTCCTCCTGGGCATAATCCGCATCAAATAGAAAGGTCATCATGAGCGAACGCACGCCGGAACAGGAATTGATCGAGATCAGACAAGCCAAAGTCACTGAGCTGAAAAAACGTGGCATTCGCCCCTATGCCTATACCGCCGAATACACTCATCTGATCCGCGATGCGGTCGCTGACTTCGACCAGCTGCTGGCCAAAGAAGCCAGGATCACCGTCGCTGGTCGTATCCGTTCGCTGCGCTCACACGGCAAGTCGACCTTTCTCCATGTCGAAGACTTCACCGGACGCATGCAGGCCTACCTGAAAGAGGACATCCTCGGAAAGGAAATGTATTCACTGCTCCCCCTGATAGACCTCTCTGATTTCCTCGAGATCACCGGCACCCTGTTCGTGACCAAGACCGGGGAAAAGACGATTCTGGCCACCTCCATCCGCATGCTGGCCAAGACGATCCGTCCGCTGCCGGACGAGTGGTATGGACTGAAGGACAAGGAAGTCCGTTTCCGCAAACGCTATATAGACCTCCAGCTCAATCCCGAGGTGAAGAAACGGTTCATCATCAGGGCCAAGGTCATACAGCTCATCAGGGATTTCCTAAACGAACGTGAGTTCGTCGAGGTAGAGACGCCAGTACTCCAAGTCCTTTACGGCGGCACCAATGCAAAACCCTTCAACACGCATATCAATGCGTATGACATGCCGATGTACCTGAGGATCGCCACTGAACTGTACTTGAAGCGACTTGTAGTCGGTGGTTTTGACCGGGTCTATGAGATCGGCAAGGATTTCCGGAACGAAGGTGTGGATCAGGGCCACAATCCTGAATTCACCATGATCGAATGGTACCAGGCGTATGCGGACTACCATGTCATGATGGACACGGCCGAAGCCATGTACAAGTATATCGCCAAGAAGCTTTATGGGACCGAATCCATACCCAAAGACGGAGAGACCATCGACATCTCCGGCAAATGGCAGCGGATCCCGCTCTGTACTGCAGTAACGGAAAAGATCGGCGTCGACGTCACTACTCTAAGCGATGACCAGATCGACGACCTGATCGAAAAGCACCACATCGACGTCAAGGGACAGCGGTCACGGGGCCAGAAGATATTCGGTCTTTTTGACAAACTCGTCTCCCCCACCCTGATCGATCCGGTCTGGATCATCGACTACCCCCGGGACGTCAGCCCGCTGTCGAAGGAACACAGGGATGACCCGACCCTGGTGGAACGGTTCGAATGTTACATCGGAGGCCGCGAGGTAGGTGACGGCTGGAGCGAGATCACCAGCGCCGCGGAGCAACTCGAACGCTTCGAGAACGAACAGAATAACATGAAGCATGGCGACGAAGATGCGCATCCCATCGACCACGATTTCCTGGAAGCCCTAGACTACGGCATGCCGCCCCTCGGTGGTATCGGCATCGGTATTGATCGGCTGGTTATGACGTACACCGATACTGATTCCATCCGCGAGATCATACTGTTCCCCACCATGAAGCCTCAAGAAGCACCTTCCCCCCAAGCTGGAGAACCGATAGAAATCCTTAGCAAATCGTCAACTGTCATTTCAGGATCCGATCTATGGCAAAAAGACATGAAGCTTGAACTCGATTCGGCTGTTGCCACTCGATATCCTGACCTGAAGCTCGGCATGGTAGTGATACAGGACGTCAGCATTCAAAAATCTTCAGAAGCACTGGAAGCCGTCAAGACGCAGGTGCTGGCCAGCTTGGCATCCCTGACCCATGATGACTGGAAGAATTCAAGCAACCTCCAGTCCTACCGTGACATCTACCGCAGCTTCGGCGTCGACCCCAACAAGCAGAGACCAAGCGCCGATGCGCTGCTGCACAGGATCGTTTCCGGCAAGGGACTCTACAAAATCAATACCTGCGTCGATGCCTACAACACCATGTCCGCCAAACATCAGCTCTGCATGGCGGTCTACGACCTGGATCAAGTCTCGACTCCGCTCAACCTGCGTTTCTCCCAGGCAGGAGAAAAACTGACACTTATCGGCGATGACCAACCGACGACGGTCGGCGAAGGAGAACTGGTCTATGCTGACCGGGAAAAGGTCATCTGCCTCGACTTCAATTACCGCGACAATGTCCGAACCAAGGTCACGGAGAAGACAAAGAATATCGTGCTCCTCGTGGACGGCTGCGGCTCGATCACCTCAGACCAGATCGAAAAGGCTAGGAAGGAAACCTCAGAGCTGATCACTGCTCTGTGCGGTGGCAGAATTGTCGAAGAGTCCATTGTAACTGCCACTCCTTCCGGCCAGCAGACCGGAACTCTGGATGCCGGGAATCATGTTCGGATACCGAGGGAACAAGCCATGGGCATACTGACCGAATGGACCAAAACGGACAACCTGATCAAACATGCACTTTCCGTCGAAGCTGCCTGCAGGTTTTATGCCGAGAAGTTAAACGAAGACGCGGACCTCTGGGGCATCACAGGACTTCTGCACGACGCTGACTGGGACATGGCCCCGAACGAACATCCAAACCTCATCATGCAGAAACTTGAGAGCCTCCATGCAGACCCCGCTATCGCCCAGGCTATCCGCTGCCATGGTACCTGCTTCGGCTTCCCGCAGGTCAGCCTGCTGGACAAAGTGCTGTTCGCCGTCGACGAGCTAAGTGGCATGATCACCGCCTGCGCCTATGTAAGGCCGGACAAAAGCCTGGCCTCGGTCGAAGTGCGGTCAGTACTGAAAAAGATGAAGGACAAGGCCTTTGCCCGCGGGGTCAACCGCGAAGATGTCTACAAGGGAGCCGAGCAGCTCGGCATACCACTGGAAGAACATATCCAGAATGTCCTGACCGCCATGCAAAAAATTGCCCCGCAGCTCGGTCTCTGATGGAGACGATCGAAGGATACCGCATAGAAATCCTGTACCTGCGCAAAAAGAATTCCTCGGCCCAGATCCGCGACGGCCGGGTAACGCTTCGTATCTCCTCTCGTCTGAATTCCCGCGACCGTACCCGACATATCGACACTCTGCTGGCCAAGGTCAAAAAACGCCTGACCGCTCACTGTCAGACTGATGAACTCTATCCCCTGAACCTGACCGACGGCCAGATGATCCGTGTGCTCGGCGAGCGCTGCATGCTGCATCTGGAAGCTGCCCCGAAGAGAAAGCATCCCGGTCTGAAGATCAAGGGGCAGGCGATACTGCTGACGGTTCCTGCTTTGCCTGTGACACTTGAAGAAAACCAGGTCCTGCTTCGTCAATTCCGCCAGCTGATGTCGAAGAAGAAGTCTGACTGGCTTTTTGACTTTGTTGCTGAACTGAACGAACGAACGGTCAAGTCACGCAAGCTGAAAAGAGCTGGATTCCGGGAGCAGCTGTCCCGCTGGGGATCCTGCTCACGGACCGGCTCCATCAATATCTCGTCACGGCTGATATTCTGCCCTGTCCATCTGCTGGAATACGTGTGCCTGCACGAGCTCTGCCATCTGGTGCAACCTGACCATTCGGTCGAATTCTGGAACCTGGTAGATAAGTTCACTCCGGACGCCAAACAGAGCAGAAGGGAACTGAAACAATATCTCTAAACCAACGTACTAAAGGCTGTTGTCTGGCGACCGGGTTTCCCCGGTCGCCAGGACTCTCGTGGATTTCGGTCTACGGCCAACCGATTCGAGGATCGTTAAAGAACTTGCTGACGATCCTTTCGATTTCCGACATGCTTTTCCCGGCGCAAACTCGGATCTTCTGCCCGCTTCCGCCGGTGAACTGAAATGCGTTCTTTCCCCTCATCCGGCATCCCGGATCCCGAACTAACTCATATGTCACCGAGGTGCCCGTGATAATCATCTCGGAGGCTGCCAGATGAGTGGCCACGGCGGCTACCCAGGCGGTGAGCGATTCCCAGGTATTGACCAAGGCCGTAGCCGCTATCTGTGGGCCGTCGCTGGAGCACCACGCGACGACGACGTAGACGGCCATCAGGATCTCGATGGTTATAACGGCCGGATCGTCGGCAATGCCGACCCCAGTGATATCGTCACCGAAGCCGATTACAGCCACGATACTCATACCCTGCAATGTTTCCCCCACGTTGGGCATACGCCCTTCTGTCCAGGGAAGCACTGCATACTCCTGCCCTGCAGGCAGGGTGGGGAGAGATGCCTCCTCCGACACAACGAATGAGTTCGATGTAGGAGTGGCCGTTATGTGGGGGCTGGGAACAGACACCGGTTGAGGTGCCGGGGCGAGGGTGCCATCAGCCGGTGGCGCGCTGCAAGCCGCCAGCGCTAAGATTACAAGGATGGAGACTGCCATCCTCAGTTGATTTGTGTTCATGAAACGTCTCCTGACCAGTGCTGACCCGGTCATAGCGTATCTGATCGGCTCTCTGCCGCAGCTCATGCATCGGCCAGGGGCACCAATACATCAACAGAGAGTTTTGGCCATTGAGGCCACCGGTATATGTAGCTGATCCGGTTTCAGCGCGACTATGGGGGTTTGGCCACGGTCGGTCCGGAGCACCAGGATGATGCCCTCGACCGACCGTGCCGACCCTATTTTTTGTATTGATTGGCGAGCCGTATTTTGTGTTCCTTTGCCCATCATCAGTTCCATGTACCGGGCCATCACACGCATTGCATGAATCCCGGTCGAAGTCGCTTCTGACAGGATATGAGAACACGAACCCACGGGAGCTCTAAATCTCTAAATTGCTTGCTTTGGGCTGTGAGCGATAGGCTTTGAGTTTTCAAAACCATTTAGGGATGCTCACGACTCAGAGCTCACCGCCTCTTAGGGGTTTAGAGCTCCCGTCGATCAAAATGTAAAGGTGCGCTACGTATAGCCGTCTGTCCGCAGGGTGATCAGGATTATCGTGAAGCCAATCCTCTATGCTATCCCGAGTTGAGCCGCGAACCGCTTCAGAAAGCCAACTATTCCGGGTGTCTGGATCATATCAACTGCGTGATGAATAGAGGTGACCTCGAGCCCAGAACCTACGAATTCGCGCTTACCATCCTCCCACATCACAACTTCAATAAAGAACCGTTTATTGGTCTTGCAGTAAGTCTTGCCTTCATACATGAACATCTCCATCGGACAGAGAGCGGTAAAATCATCCTGATCGTGCACCTGGGGCAGGTCGAATGCTCCACTGCTTTCCGGGATCCGTCCGTCCATGAGTGACTCCTTTTTTAAGATCTGATGGCGTGACAGGGAAAAAGGTAACGTACGGCGGGTTCATGTTTACTGGATGACCATCATAGGATCAAAGACACTTGGATTCTATCGACTCTGTGTGCAATATGCACACAGAGATGCTATACTAGGATCGCTCAATGACTGAAGGAAACAAATGGATAAAAAACTCGTACAGCTCCTGCAGGATCAAGGCCTGGACGGCTGGGAATCCAGAATATACCTCTCGCTTCTGCCTCTGGGGCCATCCTCGGTTCTGGAGATCGCGGAAGCGGCCGATCTCGAACGGACGCTCTGCTACCGAGTGATCGGCAGACTGCAGCAAAAAGGACTGATCCGAAAAGTACAGGACAGTGACCGGACCCGCTACTATGCCGAACGGCCAACGGTACTTCACCGTCTGGTCGAAAAAGACAAGGAACGTCTGGCCGATCGGGAATCCGCCCTTCTCAGCTCTTTTCCTACCCTGCTCGATCACTACAATCGAAAAAAGAACATCCTGGGCATCAAATATTTCCAGGGGATCACCGGATTCTGTGAAGTCATGGAGTACCTCACATCTGCCCTCGACCTCGAGGCGGTAGCGAAGTTCTCCCTGCTCTGCCTTGACTATGAGGAAAAGCTGCTCGAATACATCAGGAAGTACTATCCCCGCTATTTCAAATTGCGCGA
>MNZT01000036.1 GCA_001873755.1 Candidatus Wirthbacteria bacterium CG2_30_54_11
CACCATGAGTTTGATCACTTCGCGAGGGGTATAGTGCTCACCGGCGGTCTCATTGGATTGCTCGTTGAACCGCTGGATGAGATTTTCAAAGATCGTTCCCATCTCATGATTGGTAACGACCGACGGATGCAGATCGACCTTGTTCAACGCAGTGATGATGAGGAAGAGGAGATTGCCACCCGCGAGACGGGGCAATTGTTTCTCGAAATCGAACCGGGCAAAGATCTCCTGGACATTGTCGCTGAATCCGTCGATATAGTGCCGCAGATTCTGGGCAATATGCCCGGGATCTTCCAGAAGTTTTTCGAAATCATAGGGAGAGGTATTGAAAAATCCCACCCCGCTCACCGACTTCAGGATAGGGTCGAGATTGACCTTGCCCTGGAATTCGCTGTACCGCTCCATCACCTGTGATTTGGTCGGAGCGAGGATCGCGTCCAGCCGTTTGAGGACCACGAGAGGGAGGATAACATCCTGATACTCGTACTGCTTCCAACTGCCGCGAAGCAGATCAGCGATAGACCAGATCAGGGAAGCCTGGGAGGCGAAATTACTCATAATGATCCTCGGGAGTGGTGAATAGTTTCAGATAGTCATGGAGATAAAAAATGCGGTTGCGGGAAAATCCGGTTTTTTCGACAAAGAGACCCAATTGCTCAAACTCCCTCGCCAAAATACTGGCGGTCTGAAAGGTGATCGGCAGCATGGTCGTGATGTCCCTGACCGACACGATCGGCTGGGAAAACAACCGGGTAAGAAGTTCCAGTCCCTGCTTCTGGCGCCTGATGCCCATTCCCTGCTTGATCATGGTTTCATACTTCGCGCGGAGATCCAGGATCGCGCAAAAGGTAGCTACTCCCTTTTGGGACGTCTCGACCAGCCCGGTCAGGAAGAACTTGAGCCAATGCTCGATATCGTTCCGCTCGCGCACGAGAGACAGAGCGTCATAATAACTGGAACGATTCCTTTCGAAAAAATCTGACAGATAGAGCGTTGGTCTGCTCAAAATGCCCTGGCTCACCAGGTGGAGTGTGATGAGAAGTCTACCTGCACGTCCATTGCCGTCGAGAAAGGGATGGATCGTTTCGAACTGATAATGGGTCAAAGCAGCCCGTATGAGTACCGGGATCTGCAGGTCCTCGTTATGCCAGAACTTTTCCAGATCAGAGAGGAGATCCGGGAGATCGTCCTGATGCGGCGGGATGAAATATGCGTCCGCAAGGGACGAGCCGCCGATCCAGTTTTGGCTGCGGCGTATCTCACCAGGTAGTTTGCTGTATCCGCGGACTCCCTCGAGGAGGAGGCGATGTCCCTCCTTGAGAAGTCTCATAGAAAACGGAAGTTCCTCAAGTTTTTCTATGCAATAGTTGATAGCCCTGATGTAATTTTGCACTTCGAGCCAGTCATCCCGTCGTTCAGGATCGACCTCATTTGATGAAAGCAGAGCCTCGTCCAGATTGGTGCGGGTACCTTCTATCCGGCTGGATATCGTTGCTTCCTTGGCCACATGCATCCGGATGAAGAAATCGACATCTGGGATCAACCGCGAATAGGCATTCAGTTCGCCCAGCGAATGCATAGCCTCCGAGAGAAGCAAGTCGATAACTTTATCATCCCACGCGAAGGGCTGATTGAGCGGGCTGGGGAGGAAACTCTTGTACTGGAATTGTTGACGGTAGACACCGGCTCGAAAAAAAGTCATGTGTTTATGAAATATAATAATTTATATTCAGAATTAACAAATTAATGCTGATTTTGAAATACTATATTATTTGTACCACGGAATCGTTTTGGACGCAATAGATGATAGTTTGACACCCGAACTGCTTTTCAAGTAGTATGCCTTTGTCTGTATATCAATGTGTGTTGATATATGTCTTCCCCTTGCTGTGCCGGTACTGATATCCCTCCCGAACTCTGCTCTCTCACTTCCTCGCTGAAAGTGATCGCTGAAGAACACCGGCTGAAGATCCTGTGTATTCTGCGGGACAGCGATCATTGCGTCTGTGAAATCCTGCCCGCCCTGGACCTGCCGCAAAACCTGGCTTCCCACCACCTGAAGGTGCTGCGCGATGCCGACTTCATCTCCTCGCGCAAGGACGGACAGAAGGTATTCTACTCGCTCAACCACTCGACCATAGACCAGGTGATCACCATGCTTAACCAGCATTTCACGAAGGAGAAATAATGAAAATCCAGGTCATCGGTTCAGGCTGTCCGACCTGTAAAAAAATGCATGAACAGACTGTACAGGTGGTAAAAGAGCTCGGCATTGAAACCGAAGTTGAGTACTCGACCGACATCACCAAGATCATTGAAATGGGTGTCATGCAGTCGCCGGTACTGGCAGTAGATGGTGAAGCATTGATCGTCGGCGCCTCTGACCAGGCCAGGATCAAACAGGTCCTCGAAAAAGTGGGTAAGTAAATGGATATCTTTTATCCTGTCCAGATGTTGGCTGATGCGGTTACCTATGATCTCCTGCGCATCGTCCGAGACAGTTACCTGGGCAACACGGTCAACTTCTTTGTCTATGATGTGATCAAGATAGGCCTCCTGCTCATCGTCATCAATTATGCCATGGCCATTACCCGCTACTATTTCCCCATGGAAAAAGTACGGGACATCCTCACCAAACGCCGGTGGTTCGGTCTGGATTACCTGTTTGCCGCCCTGCTCGGGGTCATCACTCCCTTCTGCTCGTGCTCATCTATACCTCTGTTCATCGGCTTCGTCGGAGCAGGTATCCCGCTCGGGGTTACCTTTGCCTTACTGATCAGTTCGCCGCTCGTCAACGAGGCCTCTCTCTACCTTTTTCCTGCCCTGTTCGGTATGAAGGCGACCATCATCTATAACGTGGTCGGTATCGTGGTAAGTATTCTCGGCGGAATGCTTATCCAGCGTCTCCATATGGACAAATATGTGAAGCCTGAACTCCTGAAATTCAAGTCGCGCAAAGAAGCAGAAGCTGAGAACAAAGGGGAGTCGTTAGCGGTCTCCACGCTGCTCAAATACTTCTGGACGGACGGGATGAGGATCACCCGCAGCGTATTTCCCTATGTCGTCCTCGGCGTCAGCATCGGAGCGGTCATCCATGGCTTTGTTCCTGCCAGCCTAGCCGAACAGTACCTCTCTGCCAAAGCCTGGTGGACCATCCCCCTCGCGGTCCTGCTGGGTGCACCGCTCTACGCCAATTCGGTCAGCGTCATCCCGGTCATGGAGGCACTGGTCGGCAAGGGGGTTCCAATAGGTACTGCCCTTGCTTTCATGACCGCTATCGTGACCATTTCGATCCCGGAAAGTATGATCCTGAAAAAAGTCATGCGCTGGCAACTGCTCGGCATGTTCTTTGCCATCACCATCACCGGGATCATCATCATGGGATATCTGCTCAACTGGATCCTATAATTTCACAGCACGGTCAACCAATTACTCGGTGAATACATGAAAAAAGAAGAAGTGAAGCAGATAGTCAAAAAGCATTACGGTACTATCGCCGTTCAAAATGGGGTTGGCTGTGGCTGCAGTAGCGGTTGTTGTGGTGACAAAAAGACTACCAATGAAGATATAGCCAAAAGCATAGGGTACCAGGACTCGGAGATCAGACATGCATCAGAAGCCAACCTGGGCCTCGGCTGCGGCAATCCGACGGGAATAAGCAGTATCAAAGAGGGAGATGTTGTTCTGGACCTGGGTTCGGGGGCAGGATTTGATTGTTTCCTCGCCGCCCAAAAAACAGGCAGTGCAGGCCGTGTGATCGGAGTAGACCTGACCCAGGAAATGATCGACAAGGCAGATCAGAACAAAACGAAATTCAATCATGCCAATGTTGAATTCCGTCTGGGGGACATCGAGGATCTGCCCGTGGAAGATGCCTCGGTTGATGTGATCATCAGCAATTGTGTCATCAACCTGGCACCTGACAAATTAAAAGTGTTCCAGGAAGCCCATAGAGTGCTGCGACGCGGAGGAAGGATGTTTATTTCAGATATTGTGCTACTACGTCAGCTTTCAGATGACCAGAGAGGCAATGAAGAATTGATCGCAGGTTGTGTGGGAGGTGCAATGCTTAAAGATGAATATTTAGCGATCGTTAAGAACGCCGGGTTCGAGGTGAAGATCCTGTCGGAAGATACGGGAATTGGCGGGAGACAATACCAGGGACTCCCTCTCGAAAGCCTGCTGATCGAAGCAACCAAATAACAGATCGATACGATTATGTAGCAGGGAAATGATCATGTTCCAGACTCTCAATCCGTATGTGCCCGGTAAATGGCTTCTCGGGACGCTGTCCCTTTTCCTATTCTTCGTCGGCATATCATCCGCCCGGCCGGTGTATGCACGAGAGGACAGAACCGTCGATCTCTACCTGTTCTGGGGGGACGGGTGTCCCCACTGCGCGGACGAAGAAGAATTCCTCGCGACGCTCAAGGAGCAGATCCCAGAACTCGTGGTGCACCCCTACGAGGTTTGGAACAGCCAGGAGAACACCGCGCTGATGGAGCAGTTCGCAACAGCCTACGAGTATGAAGTCCGCGGGGTTCCGGTGACCATTATCGGCAGTTTTCCTCCCATCTCTGGATTCGGTACTGCCCAGAGTACCGGACAGACCATCCGCGGACAGGTCCTCACCTGCGTAGAGTCCTCCTGTATCGATCCCATGGCAAAAGTTAGGGGAGAAATAAGTACACCCGTCTCTGCGCCTCTGGAACAGACAGAGGACGGGACCGGCACCTTGCCGCTCCTGGGCGGGGTCGATACCAGAACTATGGGCATCGTAGCCTTTACTGTCCTGGTCGGCATCCTCGACGGGTTCAATGCCTGTGCCATGTGGGCGCTCTTCTTCCTGCTGTCGCTGCTGGTCTATTCCGGATCCCGCCGGCGTATCTTTTTGATCGGCGGCACCTTCATCTTTGTCTCCGGGGCCATGTACTACCTGTTCATCGCCGGCTGGATGAATTTTTTCCTGTTCGCAGGCTCCGTCCGGGCGATCCAGATCGCGACCGGCATCCTGGCTATCGTGTTCGGTCTGGTCGCGGTCAAGGACTTCTTCTGGTTCGGCCGCTGGTTCTCCTTCGTCATCCCCAAAGAGTCCAAGATCGGGATTATAAAAGAGATGAACATACTGACCCGGGGCACGAGCGGCGTGATCGCCGCCATGGCCGGAGCGGCTGCTCTCGCCATCGGGGTCAATGTCGTGGAACTGGTCTGCTCGCTGGGGCTGCCCGCGGTCTATACCGCAACCCTGACCAGCTATCACTTTCCCCCCATCATCAACTACGCCCTGCTCGGGGTCTATGTACTGTTCTATATGATCGATGACATCCTCATCTTCACCCTGGTGGTGCTCACCATGAGCTCGCGGACATTCACCGAAAAATATGGCCGCTGGTCCAAACTGGTGAGCGGCACGGTCATTCTGCTCCTCGGTCTCGCCATGCTGCTGAAACCCTCTCTTTTTACTTTCTGAAAACGCTATGCACGACCATCGTCCCTCGCAGAAGTCGAATCACCTACCGCTCTCCATATTCATCAACTGCCTCATATGTATCTTTGAGGTGGCGCTTGGTTTCCTGTCCGGCAGCATGGCGCTCATCGCTGACGCCCTGCACAATCTGACCGATGTCTCCTCCATGGCGCTCAGCCTCGCCGGGGAACGGATCATCCGCCTGCCGCCTTCTGAAAACCGGACATACGGCCTGCGCAAGGTCGAAGTGCTCATCGCGCTCACCAACTGCGCGATATTGCTCTCGGTCATGGCCCTCATCGGCTACGAAGCCGTGAAACGACTCCTCCATCCGGTCGCGGTCGCCAGCCTCCCGATGCTCACTGTAGCGGTCGTTGCTCTCCTGGGCAATGCTCTGGCCACCTGGCTCCTGAGAGGCGACTCGCACCAGAATCTGAACCTGAAAAGCGCCTATCTTCATTCGCTCCAGGACGCGCTTTTTTCACTCGGCGTCATCCTGGGCGCCGGCCTCATCTACCTGACCGGATGGGTATGGATCGACCCTGTCATCTCTATCGTGATTGCGCTGTTCATCGTCCGACAAGTGTTCGGCATTGCCTCTCATTCTCTCAACATCCTCCTCGACGCCATGCCCAGAGGGCTTGATTTCAAAGAAGTGAAACAGGACCTCCTGGCCTGCGAGGGTGTCTGTGCCGTGTGCGACCTGCATATCTGGCAGATCGATACGCACCAGCGGATGCTGACCGCCCATCTCCGACTGACTGGGGATGCCTCTCAGGAACTAGTCCTCCGGTCTGTTCAGGATGTCCTCAAGATCAACCATACCATCACCCATACGACTATCCAGTGCACGACCTCTGAGACCGGGAACTGCTGCGATTGTCAGCATTGCAATTAATCGCTTAGGAGTTACGGACTATGACCGATCAGACAGTATCAGCATCTCAGGACCAGCCCCGCCTCAGTCTTGTCAGCAAACTTCTGCCACTGTGGATCATCCTCGCCATGGCGATCGGTCTGCTCCTCGGCCGGTTCGCCCCGGATCTCGGCAAAGCTCTACAGCCCGGTATCCCGCTTGGCCTCTTCATCATGATCTTCCCGGCCATGACCAAACTGAAGCTGGAGGAAATCAAAGGCGCGGTGCGCGACTGGAAGGCAGCCGCCATAGTCGTTTTTTTCAACTATGCAGTGAACCCGTTCCTTCTCTACGGCATCGGCTGGATATTTCTCCGCGACCATCCTGACCTGTGGACCGGTCTGGTCCTCCTGGGCGTGGCTCCCTGCATCGCCATGGTGCTCGTCTGGACCGACCTGGCCAGGGGCAACGGCCCCTTGGGCATCGTGCTCATGGCCTGGAACTCGCTCATCCAGATCGTGACCACCCCGTTCTTCATCTGGCTCATCCTGGGCAAACAGGCTTCGGTCGACATCTCACTCGTCGCGCAGAGCGTGCTTCTCTACCTCGGGCTGCCGCTCTTAACCGGCGTCCTGAGCAGACGCTGGATGCTGAAGAACAAAGGGGAATCATGGTTCAAGAAGAAAGCGCTGCCAGTCCTGGACGATATCCAGCTCATCGCGCTCATCGCGACCCTGGTGGTCATGTTCGCACTTCAGGGCGATGTCATCCTCCAGCATCCCGAACTGATCTATCTCATGGCCGTACCGCTCGTGCTTTTCTTCTTCCTGCTGTTCTTCGGGGTCCTGTTCGTCAGCCGCCGGGCCGGCTTCTGCTACGCTGATGCTGCCACGACCTCGTTCCACTGCACCGGCCGCAACTTCGAACTCGCCATCGCTATCGCGCTTACCGCCTTTGCCTCTCAACCTATGGTCGGTGTCTCTACCGTCATCGGACCACTCATCGAAGTCCCGCTGATGCTCACCATCGTCTATCTGGCAAAAAAATTCGAATGGACACTGTTTGGTACCAATACGGCCGGAGCGTGCTCAAGAAATTCACTCCCTCAATCAAATCTAAACCAGTAAAAAAAGATCTCTATGGGACTGTCGCCAACAAGGCATAAATATGAGAAAATGCATGAGGAAAAATCTACAGGAGAAAACCCATGCAAAAAGAACAAAAACAGACCGAGCGAATGATTTTCGATAGCGAGGAAGCCTTACTTGAAAAGTTAGTTTCTGGTAATCATGCGTACCGAAAAGTGAGGGAACTCATAACCTTCAAAGATCTGGTGGAACCGTTCCGGA
>MNZT01000124.1 GCA_001873755.1 Candidatus Wirthbacteria bacterium CG2_30_54_11
AAGGTCTTGGCAGACGGGGGCTATACCGGAGAGAAGTTTGCTCATGAAGTGGAGTTCCTGATCAAGGCAGAAGTTGAGATTGCGAAACGAAATGAGCTTCATACGTTTGCGGTACTACCAAAGAGATGGGTGGTCGAGAGATGTTTTGGATGGCTAGAAAAGTCACGAAGGCTTTGGAAGAACTGTGAAAGAAAGACTAATTCGTCATTGCAAATGATGGTCTTATGTTTTCTCGTTATTCTATTGAAAAGATTTTGAACAGGCTCTTAGACCGTTGATCTACAGAAGGACATAGTCTTTGATATTGGCGTTGGAGATTTCATATTCTTTCACGCCGGTGGTGACGACCTGACGGGCTACTTTCTGCAGAATCTCGCCGATCGTGTGCTGGAGCGTGCGCATACCGGAGTCCCATTTGAAGGGATCCAGGATGCGGCCCCAGACATCTTCTTTGAAAACGACCTTGATGCCGTTCTGGGTGAGACCGGCTTCTTTCATTTTCTGCGGGATGATGAACTGGTCGGCGATGACCCGTTTGTCTTCGCGTGAGTAATCAGGCAGGGTGATCATTTCGATACGGTCCAGGACCGGGCTGCTCGCTCCCAGGAGTTTATTGGCCGTAGAGATGAACAGAACCTTGGACAGATCGTAGGGGAAATCGATGTAGTGGTCCAGGAAGGCATTGTTCTGTTCCGGGTCGAGGATCTCGAGAAAGGCGGCCATGGCTTCTCCGCCGAGCAGTCCTTCACCTCCGACCTTGTCAATCTCATCGAGGCAGATGACCGGGTTCTTGACTCCGGCCCGGGCAATACCTTTGATGATGAGGCTTGGTTCTGCGTCAGACTGGAATCTCGATCTGCCGCGTACCTGCGACATGTCGCCCAGAGCCGCCATGGAAATGCGGACGAACTGACGGTTCAGCGCATCGGCGATGATCTTGGCGATGGTCGTTTTCCCGGTGCCGGGAGGACCGACGAAGCAGAGCACCATGCCACGGGCATTGCCGCCGGTCAGTTTTTGCACGGAGATATAGTCCAGCACGCGTTCCTTGATCTTTTCCATGCCGTAGTGGCCGTCGTCCAGGATTTTTTTGGCATCCGGCAGGGCCAGGGTATCGACAGATTCTTCGTACCAGGGAAGTTTCAATATCCAGTCCAGCCATCGGGAAAGGGTATCGATCAGAGCAAAGTTCTGATTGGATGATTCCAGGACGGCAATTCGAGCAAGAGCCCGTTTTACCTCTTCGCCTACAGGTGGCGGCATCTGCTTGTTCTGGAAGCGAAGAGTGAGGGTCTCGGCAATACTGGTGGTCGGTGGTGTAGGATCCATGGTTCCTGACCCGAAAAGGGTACGAGGTAATCAGTAAGACATCTGTTTAGTATACCGTATCAGGGGAAACGGTGCAATGACAGGGAAGACGGGTTGTACGGGGAAGCTTATTTTTGGATCGAGATGAAAATCTCGCCTTTTTCCAGATCCTGGTCTGTGGTGCTGATGCCCATGATGCCATGCAGAGGAGCGAGGTCCTGCTCCCACATGGAGATGTCAACTGGAGCATCCGTAGCCTCAGGCATGACGGTGTAGAGGGCTCGAGTGATGGTCCACAGCGGTTCGGGATTGAGGTAGGAGATAGAGGTCATCTCACCGGGAAACCGATCCAGAAGGGAGGTGAACAGAGGTTTGGCCGAGAGGCTGGCGGCTGTACCTGCTTCGACCGCTCCGTAGTTGGCGATCGTCTGGGGAGTATTGGTCAGCACTAGGCGGGAGCCGACGAAGGCATAGGAGACCTTGGCATATTCGGGAAGATTGGGATAATCGAGGGTCCAGACGTCAACGCCGGCGATCGTCTGCTGAGTAAAGAGGCTCTCCACCGAAGGGGGCGAGGCGGTGTCTGCTGCGAACTGGGGATAAATGAGCGTCTGGAGCATGCCTCTGAGTTTGTCGAGGTTGGCGGATACGGCTTCCTGATCTTCGATGGTGAAGATGATGGAGATGGAGAACGTATCTCCCTCAGGAGCCAGAGCGACTGCATATCTGCCGTTCATCCAGCCCAGGAGATCTGCATCTATATCGAAGTTGAAGGGGAATCCGGCCAGCTGCTTCTTGAAGGCACTGTAACCATCTTTGAAATTAGCGTTGCTGTTTTCCATGGTGGTCAATATGTCCTGTATGGAGGACCGGAGATCATTTCCTTCGGTGTAGAAGGCGGCATCGCCCGGTACGCTCGCTATGAGCTCGGGGGTGAACAAGCTGGGCGTTGAGCTGATGCCGGCTTCGGCGAGCTTGGCCTGGTCATAAGATACCTGGGAGCTGATGAGCAGACCATCCTTTTGGGCGGTAATGGCAAATCCTGCCAGACCATAGGCATCTTTCAGGGCACTGTTTGTCAAAAAGTCAGTTGTTCCCTCGAGGGTAGGATCGGTGGGAGCCTGGGAAGCAGCCTCGAACACAGCTCCCATATCGACATAGAATCGTGCGAGCGCATCGGATGGCAGGTCAGATCTGATCTTCGAAAATCCGTCTTTCTGACTGAACCTGGCCGCGCTCTGGTAGGTCTCGATAACTTTTTCCATCATGTCTCTGGTATTTGTAACCACGAGATACGAGTCGATGTAGGCGATCTGGCTTTGGGAGGGGGTGGTTCCCGCTATGCTGTCGGTCGTGGTCGTCGAGGGCGAGAGCAGGCTGTTGGGATCCGGCAGTATGTCTGCTGCGGCATCCTGGGATTCCATCTGGATGATGGTGATGCCTTTGTAGGTGCTGGTCGTGGCTTTGGCTTTTTCCTGTTCAACCAGGGTATTGATGAAGGTCCTGGTAGCATCCATGTCCGTAGAACTCACAATGAATCCCATGGGGGAAGTGCCAGATAAGGCAGGGTCGGTTGCGGTCATTGGGATGGATTGCATAAAGGCAACAACCTCATTCCCGAGCCAGGGTTCTATGTCGGCATCCCAGGTGAGCGTGGAGTCAGCCGTGTCGCTCATATCCGTAAAAATGGTTTGTTCCCATTCTTTATATTTGGGGAACAGATGCCAGAGCGCGATGAGATTGGTGTAGGACGAGCTTTCTCTGTCGCTGTTGATCTCGGCGAGCATCACCGTATCCTGTGGCACCAGGTCGAGAATGTTCTGGCTGGTGATGCTGCGGATGCGGTTGGTCAGCTCGGGAAAGGGAAATTGCCCCACGACCGGCAGCTCGCCGCGATATGCCCAGACCCCGCCAAAAATACCGAGTACGAGCAGAAGGAGGAGCCCAAGGCCAAGGAACATTCCGCCTTTCCCTTTTTTCTTTTCCGTCTGATCTTCTGATACGGGTGCGGGCGCCCCCAGAGTTTCGGGCATGGCCTGAGCCGGAGTGATAACCGGAGATCTGGGGCGGAGCGCCGCCGGGGCGATAGGCGGCCGGATACCGTCAGCCATACCGATCCTCTGGCCGCACTGGGCACAAAAGGCTTTGCCGGGGGTGACCTCGGCTTTGCAACGGGGGCATTCCATGGTGGACTCCTTACAAAAGACGGGTTAACGAGTTAATGGGTTGGCGGGTTAACGGGTTATAACCCTGAGCGAAGTCAACGAAGTCGAAGGGTTATTTGGTTTCTTCAGTTTTCGTCTGTCCGGCGGCCTGCGCCATCTGGGCGTCAGCGGCTTTCTTGGACAGATTGTAACGGCCCATGGAATCGATCTCCATGACTTTTACATCGATCTCGTCGCCCATTTTGACGACATCTTCCACCTTGTTTACACGGAAGGGAGCGAGCTGGGAGATATGGCAGAGGCCGTCCTTGCCGGGCAGGATCTCTACAAAAGCGCCGAAGTCTAGGATCTTGACCACGGTGCCGTGATAGATCTTGCCGACTTCTACGTCCGCGGTCAGGTCCTGGATGATCTTGATGGCGCGATTGACATCATCCTGGTTGGTGGAGGAGACCATGACCAGGCCATCGTCCTCGATGTCGATCTTGGTCTTCGTGTCGGCGATGATTTTGTTGATGATCTTGCCGCCGGAACCGATGACATCACGGATCTTTTCGGGATTGATGCGGATGGAGGTGATCTTGGGGGCGTAGGGCGAAAGGTTTGCCCTCGGAGCGGTCATGGTCTTGGCCATTTCGCCGAGAATGTGCATACGGCCTTCTTTGGCCTGGGCAAGCGCCTTGGTCAGCACTTCCAGAGAGAGTCCCTTGATCTTGATGTCCATCTGGATGGCGGTGATACCGACCTCTGTGCCGGCGACCTTGAAGTCCATATCGCCGCAAAAGTCTTCCATGCCCTGGATATCTGAGAGAATGGCATGTTTTTCGATACTTTCCCACACGAGTCCCATGGCGATACCGGCTACGGGACGTTTGATGGGGACCCCTGCGTCCATGAGGCTGAGCGTGCTGCCGCAGACAGACGCCATGGAGGAGGAGCCGTTCTGGGACAGGACTTCTGATACCACGAGCATGGTGTAGGGGAATTCATCCTTGGTCGGGAGCATGGGCTCGAGAGCACGTTCCGCCAGAGCGCCATGGCCGATCTCGCGGCGTTTGGGTCCCATCATGCGGCCGGTCTCCCCGACGCTGAAGGGCGGGGCATTATAATGGTGAATATAGCGTTTCTTGAATTCTTCGTCGGTATTGGCTCCGTCCACGATCTGTTCGTCAGAGGCCGATCCGAGCGTGGTCAGGGTGAGCGCCTGGGTGCCGCCACGGGTGAAGAGAGCGCTGCCGTGCGTGCGGGGGATCAGTCCCACTGAACTCGCGATAGGGCGTACCTGGGTGAGCTGGCGCTTGTCCGGACGCTGAGCCTTGTCGAGGATGTTGCGACGGATCTGTTCGCGTACGACGAGGAAGAATCCCTGCTCCAGCTCGACCTGGCTCGTGGTCTCGGTGACCAGTTCCTTCAGCCCCTTTTGAAGATCGTTGAAGAGATGTTTGACCTTCAGGTCAGGATACTGGCCGTCAAAGATGGTAGTGTTCAGGCGTTCCAGTACCGTAGCGCTGTATTTGTCCTGGAGCATCTTCATGGTCTCGTCGGAGACATCGCGGCAGGTGAATGCCTTGGGTGCGACGGTGAAATTGGCGAGGAACTGTTTCTGCAGTTCACAGATCTTTTTGATCTCTTCATGCGCCAGCCCCAGGGCCTGGACCATGATCGCTTCATCGACTTCCTGAGCGCCGGCTTCCACCATGACGATGGCGTCGGAGGTACCGGAGACCAGGAGGTCAAGGGTGCTGGATTCCAATTGGGTGACCGTGGGGTTGAGGATGAGCTGGCCGTCGACGAAGCCGACCTTGACTGCGCTGACCGGCCCCTCAAAAGGCGCGCCGGTGAGACCGAGAGCAGCAGAACCACCGATGACCGACAGCGTCTCGGGTTCATTTTCGAAGTCGATGGACAGGATGGTAGACACGACCTGCACATCGTTGCGGGCTTCTTTGGGGAACAGGGGGCGCAGGGTGCGGTCGGTGATACGGCCAGACAGAATGGCCCAGTCAGAGGGACGTCCTTCGCGTTTCACGAAGCGGCTGCCTTTGATCTTGCCGGCAGAGTAGTATTTCTCGGCAAATTCGACGGACATGGGAAAATAGTCGGCGGTGGTGGGCTTGTCAGCGGTCACGACCGTGGTCAGCACGATGGTATCTCCGTACCGCACGGTGACCGACCCCTCGGCCTGCGGGGCCAGAAGACCGTTCTCGAGGCTGAGCGTGCGGCCGGCAATGATGGTTTCGACTCGATTGATCATACGATATCCTTTGATAGATGAGAGTAAGCGGGAATTGATACACCACTAACCCAGCGCACAGGGTGTCTCAGTGCGCTGAGCATGCGAAGTGAAAATTGCCATTCGGGTCTATTTGCGTAGGCCAAGTTTTTTGATTAATTTTTTATAACGATCGGGAGATTTCTTCCCGAGATAAGCCAGGAGACG
Source organism: Candidatus Wirthbacteria bacterium CG2_30_54_11 (assembly GCA_001873755.1). Taxonomy (GTDB): domain Bacteria; phylum Patescibacteriota; class CG2-30-54-11; order CG2-30-54-11; family CG2-30-54-11; genus CG2-30-54-11. The sequence goes on from MNZT01000124.1 coordinate 5,914, forward strand.
TCTGCGCTGCCCGACCATTTTCAGGAGGCCGCGGCGGGAATGCTCGTCCTTGGTGTGCTGTTTGAGGTGGAGGGTCAGGAGATTGATCTTTTCGGTGAGGAGAGCGATCTGAACTTCCGGAGAGCCGGTATCACCCTTGTGGGTCTCGAAGTCCCCGATGAGCTTCTGTTTGGCTTGAGTTTTGAGCACCATGGATATGCCCCCTTTCTCGGGAAACCCGGAGGAGGTGCGTCCCCCAGATTCCTGATGTAACTATGGATAGCCTGTGTGATATCTGTTGCCGGCGTACTGCCTGCCTTCGAAATCCAGCTGAGTATACCATACCTTTTGATAAACTCAAGCATAGTACTAATTGATGTAGTTGATATAGTTGCATTTATTGCAGTATCAGTGTATATTTTGGGTAAACTATTTGTATCCGATCCAATCCCAAGTCAAAGTGGTAGCTGTTCTACGTGTCAAATCATGTAAAAATGTCACCATAGGGGCGGGTAGAAATTTCTTACGCTGCACCTTTCCGTTGAGCTAATAAAACAAGTTTTGCCAGTTTGTCATCAATCCGTCTTTTGAGCTCAAATGGATTCAGTTCATCGTAGATAGCCCTCAACTTTCGCTTATTGGCGGGATCAACATCATCTCTCTCCAGAAGGCGCTGATACGGCGTTTTTGGCTTGTCATAG
>MNZT01000023.1 GCA_001873755.1 Candidatus Wirthbacteria bacterium CG2_30_54_11
CACGGCCGAATCCACGACCGAAAATCGTACTATCCCGTCCACCATGCAGGAGACATTATCATTGGTGATGACCTCCTGGGTGGGGATGTCCATGACCTGCTCACGGATGTCGACGTTCTGCACCAGCTCGACAAAAGGGATGATCAGATTGAGCCCGGGCAGAATAGTGCGGGAGTACTTGCCGAAAAGCGTCACCAGCCCTTTGTACCCCTCGGGCACGATGCGGAGCCCCATCCCTACCAAGACCGCGACAAAAGCCAGAAAAAACCACATGCCTGTTCCTCTGATAAATATGAAGCTGTTTTATATACAAACCACACATAAGGAAAACTCAGTCGCATTATACGGTGTAGTGTGACGGTTCTCAAGGGATGAAGCTCCCGGCATGAGGGAATGGATGACCTCCCTTTGACAAAGGGAGGCAGGCTATGTCGCTCGCGAGAGACACGGCAGGAGGGATTTGAAATTATCAAAAGCGCCAGCATTACAGAAAAGAAAATCCCCCTCTATCCCCCTTTGCCAAAGGGGGAGGCACATTCGGATCTGGCATTATTAATATTGTTGACAGAATTACGGAACGGGTTTAGGATGCAGACTCAATCATACTTTTCATACTTATCCGCCGAGGTCAGTCATGATGGAACGGAAGTTTTTCGGGACCACGACCGTGGGAGAACGGGGCCAGGTGGTCATCCCCTCAGAAGCGAGAGAGGCCATGGGGCTGGAGAAGGGCGAGAAGCTGCTCGTCTTCGGCATGCACTCAGGTACCGTCATGCTCGCCAAGCTCGAGACCTTCAAGCAGATGAGCAAAGAGATGGAGAGGCGCAACGCCGAGGTACAGAAGATCCTGGAAGAGAACTAAAAAAGAAAACCATGCTCAAACTGCTCAAGTATCTCAAGCCTCACCGTCTGAACCTCGCGGTCATTATGGTATTCGTATACATCCAGGTCATGGCCGACCTGCAGCTGCCGGACTACATGGCCCGGATCGTGAACCAGGGGATCGTACTGAAGGATACGAACCTCATCCTCAGGACCGGGACCGAAATGCTAGCCATCGCACTGCTGGGCGCGGCCTGTTCGGTGATCGTCAGCTACCTGGCCTCGCGGCTGGCAGCGGCCTTTTCCATGACTGTCCGGCACGACCTGTTCGCCCGGGTCGAGAGCTACTCGCTCGCGGAGTTCAACCATTTCTCCACTGCCTCGCTCATCACCCGCTCCACCAACGATATCCAGCAGATCCAGCTGGTGCTCCTCATGGTGCTCAGATTCGTGCTGTCCGCGCCTATCATGGGCGTCGGCGCGGTGCTGAAGGCCTATCATACCGCACCCTCCATGACCTGGATCATGGGCCTCGCGGTCACCATCCTCCTGGGCACCATCGTGATCATTTTTTCCATCGCGCTCCCCCGGTTCCAGGCGCTCCAGAAGCTGGTCGACCAGCTCAATCTGGTGACCCGGCAGATCCTCACCGGCCTGCGGGTGATCCGGGCGTTCAACCGCGAGGAACAGGAAGCAAAGAACTTCGAGGCGACCAACCGGGAGCTCACCTCTGCCAATCTCTTTGTGAACCGGCTCATGGTCATCATGCAGCCGTTCATGATGTTCATCTTCAATATGACCTCGCTCGTCATCGTCTGGGTCGGCGCCTCCATGATCGATACCGGCTCTCTGAACATCGGCGACATGATGGCGTTCATGCAGTACAGCATGCAGGTCATCTTTGCCTTCCTGATGGTGTCCATGGTGTTCATCATGGTCCCGCGCGCCTCGGTCTCTGCGGGCCGCATCGCGGAAGTGCTCTCGGTCGAACCTGCCATCCAAAACCCGAAGGATCCGAAGAAGAACGACAGTAAAAAGCATGGTGAAGTAGAATTCAAAGACGTCTCGTTCTCCTACGCAGGCGCACCGGAACCGGTGCTGGAGCACATCTCCTTCACGGCCGGACCGGGCCAGACCACGGCCCTGATCGGCAGTACCGGCAGCGGCAAGTCCACCCTGATCAACCTCGTGCCGCGCTTTTATGATGTTACCGGCGGCGCTGTCCTGGTAGAAGGCACAGATGTCAGGGACATGCGGCTTGAAGATCTGTACCAGAAGATCGGATTCGTGCCCCAGAAAGGCGTACTGTTCTCCGGCACCGTGGAAAGCAATATCCGCTACGGCGCACCCGATGCATCAGACGAACAGGTCAAAGAAGCCGCTATCACCGCCCAGGCGACCGAGTTCATCGACACCCTGACGGAGAAGTACCAGCATCCCATCGCTCAGGGAGGCACCAATGTCTCCGGCGGACAGAAGCAAAGGCTCTCCATTGCCCGCGCCATTGCCCGCGATCCGGCCATCTACATTTTCGACGATAGCTTCTCGGCGGTCGACATGCGCACTGATGTCCTGTTGAGGGGAGCGCTGAAAAAGAAAACGAAGCACAGCACGGTCATCATCGTGGCCCAGCGCATCTCGACCATCGTGGATGCGGACCAGATCATCGTGCTCGACCAGGGTCATATCGCAGGTACCGGCACCCATGACGAACTGCTGAAGAGCTGCGAGGTGTATCAGGAGATCGCTTCCTCTCAACTCTCGGCAAACGAACTGAAAAAGACCGGCAAGGCATCCCATACCCAGGAGGTGGTGAAATGACCGAGAAACCAGTGACCAAACAGCCACCGAGGCTGGGACCCATGGGCATAGGCAGAGGACCGGGTGGCCACATGATGGGAGGAGGCGGGGAAAAAGCAAAAAATTTCAAAAGCACCATGAAACAGTTCATCGGGTACCTGAAACCCTACTGGGCTTCCATCATCGTGGTGCTCGTCTTTGCCATCGCCGGCACCTCATTTGCCATCATAGGACCAAAGATCCTGGGCCAGATGACCAACCAGATCGTCGACGACTACATCAGCATCAAGGCCTACGACCAGATCACCTCAAACCTCCCGCCCGGCACTGTCATACAACCCGGCACCACAGGAGAAATGTTCCTCCAGAACCTGCCCGCCGAAGCACTGCGGAACATGCCGAACGGAGCGGCAGATGCCATCCGCAACCTGGACCTGTCAACCAGGCCTGCACTCAATACGGAGCGCCTGACCGACATCGGGCTGGTCCTCGTCGGCCTGTACCTGCTCAGTACGGTTTTCACCTACATCCAGGGCTGGGTCATGTCCGGTGTCTCGCAAAAGGTCACCTATGAGTTCCGCCGGGAGCTGGCCGGGAAGATCAACCGTATGCCGCTGAGGTACTTTGATTCCAGGACGCACGGAGAGGTCCTTAGCCGGGTGACCAATGATATCGACACCGTCAGCCAGTCGCTGAACCAGAGTCTCTCGCAGATCGTCACGTCGGTGACCATGATCATCGGTATCCTCATCATGATGCTCTCCATCTCCTGGCAGCTGACGGGGGTCGCACTGCTCATCCTGCCGCTCAGCATGGGGCTCATCGGCGTCATCATGAAAAAGTCCCAGAAACATTTCAAAAACCAGCAGGCCACGTTGGGTGACCTGAACGGCCACATCGAGGAGATGTATTCCGGGCACAATGTCATGAAGGTCATGAACGGCGAACAGCGATCCGTCGACAAATTCCAGACCATCAACACCCGGCTCTACGACAGCGCCTGGAAGTCCCAGTTCCTCTCCGGGCTCATATTCCCCATCATGAATTTCGTAGGGAACATCGGCTATGTAGGCATGGCTATCCTGGGTGGCTATCTCGCATCCCAGGGCCGGATCCAGATCGGAGACCTCCAGGCCTTCATCCAGTACATGCGCCAGTTCAACCAGCCTATCGTACAGACCGCCACCGTGGCCAATGTGCTCCAGTCCACAGCCGCTGCTGCCGAACGGGTCTTTGAATTCCTCGCCGAGGGTGAAGAAGAGGCTGAGGAAGGGTCGGTACAGACCATTTCCAAAGTCAAAGGGGATATCGAGTTCTCTGATGTCGTCTTTGGGTACTCTCCGGACAAGACCATCATCCAGGATTTCAGCGCCCATATCCATGCCGGCCAGCGGGTCGCCATCGTAGGCCCTACCGGCGCCGGCAAGACCACCATGGTCAATCTGCTCATGCGGTTCTATGACGTCGATTCCGGCGCCATCAAACTCGACGGCATCGATACCCGCGACATGAAACGCCACGAGGTCCGCCGCCACTTCGGCATGGTACTGCAGGATGCCTGGCTCTTCCACGGCACCATCCGCGCCAACATCGCCTATGGCAACCCTGAAGCCACTGAAGAGGAGGTCCTCGAAGCAGCAAAAACGGCTCAGGTCGATCACTTCGTCAACTCGCTTCCCGGCGGCTACGATTTCGAACTGAACGAAGAAGCTGACAATATCTCCCAGGGCGAAAAACAACTGCTCACCATCGCCCGCGCCATGCTCGCCCACACCCCCATGCTCATCCTCGACGAGGCCACCAGCTCAGTCGATACCCGCACCGAGGTCCTCATCCAGAAAGCCATGGACAACCTGATGAAAGGCAAGACCAGTTTTGTCATCGCGCACCGGCTCTCCACCATCCGCTACGCTGATCTCATCCTGGTCATGAAGGACGGCAACATCGTGGAGCAGGGCAGACACCACGACCTGCTGAAGCTGCACGGCTTCTATGCCGACCTGTACAACAGCCAGTTCACCGGGGAAGAAGCAGCGTGACTTGGTATAGTTCCCCTCTCCTGAGAGGAGAGGGCAGGGTGAGGTTAATTTTCTAGAATCATTGTAGAGACGAGGCAGTGCCTCGTCTCTACAATACAAAATCAACCATGATCGGATCGGAACAGAACCCTGATCCTGCCCAAAACAGGAACAAACTCAAACTTCCTTTTGTTTCTGACCACAGTGAGGTAGCCAAGTTCTGCCAGCTCCAGGAGATCGGTGCGGGCGGTCTGATACACGACCTGGTGCCTGGTCCGATGCGTGGCGATATCGACCACAGCTTCGGCATGCGTACTGAAATACTTGAGGAGCTGGATCTGCCGCTCATTGAGGGTATTCAGATGCTTTTGCAGGTCCCGCAGAGTATCTCCCTGCTCGCTTTTCTTCTTTTGATAGGCTGCCAGATCATCGATCGACCGCCCTATCACTTTCAGGGCGTAGTGGAGGAAATAGGTGAGATCATTTTCGTCTGTTTCTGAGTACACAAAAGTAGCTTCGTACTGCCTTTTGGTCTTTTTGATCACTCTGGACACGGCCAGAAACTGGAACAGCCAGTATCCATGACGCAACAGATACCAGTAGAATACCGCTCTGGCAGTCCGGCCATTCCCATCTGCAAAAGGGTGCAGATAGGCCAACCAGAAATGAAGGATGGATGCCGTGATGATCGGATGAGCTGCTCCGCCACCGTCAGGATCGGCATTGGCATACTTGAACAGTTTTTGCAGTTCCTGCTCCAGCACCTCCCTTTGGGGCGGACTGTGGACGATCTCCCCGGTGATGCCGTTCACCACATGGATGTCGTCGCCTGCTCTCAGAGCGCCTGAGTCCTGCTCATCGGCCAGGGTTTTCTCAGTCAGCTCTTTTTGTATATCGAGCAGCATGCGCAGGTCCAGGTCCGCATCCTTCAGACTCATCAATTTCTGCATCACCTGATAATTATTGACTATCATCTGTTCGCTCGTATTGTGCGGCCTGCTGTTTTTCAACAGGATGTCTTTCGCGACCTTGCGCGAGGTATTGGCACCCTCCATCTGGCTGGAAGCGATCGCCTCCTCCCTGATCGAGCTCAACCTGATTTCTGCTTGTTTTTTATGGTCAGTGTACGAGGCGGGAAAGTGAGCAATGCTCCCCATTTGAGCATCGATAGCACTCAGGCTTTGATGCATCCCGGAGGTCAAGGAATACCAGAATGTCTCTCCGTTCACCGCCAGCACCGGAGTGTCCGTTCGGTGGGATGATCTGACAAATTTCAGATACGCCCACGCCTGTTCGATCGAAAATCCGGCCGGGGGAGTATGGTATTTGAAGGTGTCCCAGCCGTGATAGCTCGCCTGCGCTGACCTGATGCATGAGGCCATCTCACCTGACGCTACAGCCTGCTCCAGCAAAGTCGGAGTCAGCTGCTTTTTCCAGTCCACAAGCCCGGTACTCATAAGATCCTCCCTTCCGTACGCTATCTACTAATTTACTACTAAAATAACACGAATTAGTAGTGTATGGCAAACTGGACCACCCCGGCGTCTTTGTAGCACGCCACCCCGTCCTTGACGACCGTCATTTGACGAGTCTCGCTAAGCGGAGGCTCCGCTTTGCCCGCTGCGACGGTCGCTTCAAGCGGCCCTCCACAGAGGGGAATCTTGGGTGTCAGTACTGGCAGTGCGGACATACTCCCCTCCGTGGCACGTCGTTCGCGAACGACAGTGCCAAAGGGGTAGGAGCCACTTACCGTCATTGACTGTCAAAATAGGCTGAAGTATCATTAGAGTGCTTCAAACTGTATACAGAGGTCACCCATGCCTGAAATTCTCAGCCCCGAACAGACTGCCACCTATCTCCAGCTGAATATCCGCTCGGTCTACCAAGCGCTCAACAACGGCGGCATCCCCGGCCGGCGCATCGGCAACCGCTGGCGGATCTCCCGACGTATCCTCGATGCCTGGATGGCCGGTGACGAGATCTTTGAGGAGTTCCTGCTGGAGAGGCTTTTCAAGGACGAGATCGTATCCGCGCAGTCAGATCACCAGAATGGTCAGGGAGTCAGTCTGGATGCCTACCTATCGCGTTGAATTCGCCAGCACCAAAGTCACAAAAGACTTGGACAAAATAGCTCCCAAACAGAGACAGCAGATAGTCAGTGCTCTGGAAACATTGAGAGAGTACCCAAATGTGCCCGGCTGTCGTAAACTGCGCGGCTACAGGGACATATACCGACTGCGCTCAGGAGACTACCGTATAGCGTTCGAGGTCAAGCAGACCAGAGAGCTGATCGTGATCCTCCTGATCAAACACCGGAAAGAGATCTATCAGAAATTAAGTACGATCGTTTAGTCGTCTTCTCTTCTATGCCGAGTAATTTGTAGGGACGTCGATTCATCGCGTCTCTTTTTGTGGTCAAAATAAGCAGCCCTTGTCCTCAGAAGCGATCAGGTTCCTAGAGAGACCACCCTGAGCGAGGCCTGAGCGAGGTCCCCCGAGTCGAAGGCCGAAGTCGAAGGGGTCTCCCGCATTTCAAAAGAGGCTCTCCGATGGCGGAAAGCCTCTTTCTATTCTACAGACTGCGTACGAAGACTAGATCACTGAGGGCACTGCTGCTCCGGCGGGGATGTAGCTCAGCTCGAGGTCTGAAACATCCGTAACCGTGATGGCGAGGTCGGCATAGGTCGGCATATCCGGGATCCAGCGCAGGGTGCCGGCCTCCACGAGGAACATGGCTGCACCGCTGCCTCTGACGACCTGACCGTCGCGGTAGTTGACGTTGTAGGTCATGGCCGCGCCGTCAGCGTAGAACGGCAGTTCGACTTCCAGGACAGAGGTGACCGAGGCCCAGGTATAGCCGCGGGAGAAGAAGATCTCCGCGCTGGGTACCCAGCTCTTCAGCCCGCCCTCGATCTTGTAGATCGCGGGGCCGGTGCCCTTGATGATCGTACCGTCAGCGCGCGGGATAAAGGCGAAGTCAGCGCCCGCGGGGATCAGTCCCACTTCCTCGTCAGTGATATCTACGATGTCAGCTGCTGTGTATCCGAGCACGAGGAAGGTATTCCAGGAGGGGAACCAGCGTTTGAGACCATTCTCGACTCTGAACACGGCCGGGCTGGAACCTCTGATCACCACATTGTTGCGGTAGTGGACATTGTAGGCCACATCGGCACCGGTCGCATAGTAGGGAAGTACGGCATCATCAACGGTGATGATAGCTGCCCAGCTGTAGCCGTTGGAATCGAATACCAGCACGGAGGGGATCGGATGCTTGACACCGGTATCCACGCGGTACACAAGTTCAGCACTGCCCCTGAAGAGGGTGCCGGTCGGAGCCTGGACAATGAAGTCTCTCTGCCATACCACTCCGCCATTAGCATAGATCTTGTAGGGATCAGCGTTGCCGGGGGCAAACCAGTTGCCGGCGACTTCCGGATACGAGAACATGGGATAGGCGCTCAGCACCTCGGTGATCTGGGAAGCCGCGAAGGTACGGGTGGCGGTATAGGTGTAGCTCGTACCCGCCGGGATGAGGATATCATTCACGGTACCGAAGTTGTAATTGACGCCATCCTGCACGACTGCCAGCAGCAGAGCCGGAATCGTGATATCGGCCGTATCGTAGTTGTGGAGCGTGAACGTACCCGTGGTCACCTCGCCCGGGAGCGGAGCAGCCGGGGTCAGGGTCACGGAGCTGGAAACCCGCACCAGCTGGGGATTGGGAGCCGTGGTATCACGGATGGTCGTGGTGTCACCGGTACCGGACGGAGCGGCTTCGCAGTTACCGGCGGTGTCGCAGGCCTGGGTCGCGAAGTAGTAGTTGCCGTCGCCGATGGGGGTGAAGTAGAAGGTGCCGGTCAAGGTCGTGCCGCAGTAGTTGGCTACCTTGGCCCAGTCATCGACACGGACGCCGCCGACGCTGATGTACTTGGACCAGATGTGGACGCAGGCCAGGCCTGAGCTGGGTGCCGCATCAGAAGCGGTGTAATTGACCACGATGCTCTGGGCATTATCGATGGCACGAGAGGTCGCGGCTGAGGCAGGAGCCACGCCGTCTTCGACGGTAATGATGGCGGTTACTTCGCCTCCCACATTGCCGGCTGCATCCACGGCCAGCACCTTGATGGTGTGCTCACCGAGGGCCAAAGCCGCGGGGGTATAGGAGAGGGTCAAAGCATTACTGATCCAGTCATTGCCATCCAGTTTGACCATGTAGAGAACCACAGGGCCTGCTGTCGCTGCACTCCAGCTGACGGTCGGGGTGGTATCGGTGGTCGGGGTGGTATAGGTGAGCCCAGCGATCACCGGGGCGGTGGTGTCGACCGTGAAGTCCAGACAGGTTCCGGCTTCGTTGGCGGCTTTGTCGATCGCCGTCACACACACCTCATACTCGCCATCATCCAGAGCCGGCAGGCCGAATCCTGAACCAGACGGATCGGTGGCAGACCAGAATATTCCTCCGTCATCGGACAGTTGGACTAGGTAGTGATCGATACCGGCAGTGGCATCTGAGCTGCCATAGGACAACCAGGGCTGGGAATCATATGAATAGATGGGAGCTGATCCCACGCTCGGGGTCAACGTGATGACTGGAGTTGTGGGCGCGGTCGCATCGATCAGAATGGTGATCTGGGATGAAACCTGCTTGTTCCCTGCGTTGTCGTAGGCTTCGACGATGATGGTATGCTCACCGTCTGCGAGGGCGGAAGCGACGGTATAGGGATTGGTCTGCACACCCTTGTCCATTTCATCAACTTTGACTTGATAATGATTGATACCAGAACCTAGGTTCAAGGTATTTGGGATCAGGTCTGTTGTTTCGAAGGTGACAGTAGGCGTAGTATCAGATGTCCAGGTCGGAAGAAGAGGTGTGGATGATGAAGGATTGAAGGCTTCCGGATCCGTAGTGTCGAGGATGATGGTATCGGACACGACTTCACTCATATTACCTGCCTGGTCGTAGACTATGGCGTAGACGGTCTTCTCACCGTCGCCGGTGATCAGGGTCCAGCCGGAGAACTGTGCGCTGGCGTTCCACGGACCATCATAGCTGACGCCGTCATTGCTCAAATAGAGCTCATAGGCATCGTCATTGGCCACAAGATCCAGGTCCACAGAAACGGTATTGGTGAAGGCGCCGCCAAGGATGGTGACTGAGGTCAGGACAGGAGCCGTGAAGTCATAGGTGACGATGGAGGGGAAGGGCTGACCGATGGTCAAGTTCCCTGCGAGGTCGAACCCGGAGACGTTGAGCGTCTGAGCTCCGGGAGCATCGCCGCCGGCATCATCTACCGTACGGGTGAACAGGTAGGAATGACCCGAGACCCCGACATAAACCGTAGCCCCTCCGCCGAGGGTGACCGTGGGAGTACCGGTCAGGTCTTCGTTCACGTCAAAGGTGATCGTGAGGACATCGCCATCCTTGGCATAGTCCTGGCTGACTTGAGCATTGCTGAAGTCAGGTCCAACGATATCCACGGTGAAGGTGGCAAGTGCGGCAGGATCGCTGACATTACCGGCCGCGTCCACCGCTCTCACACCCAGAGTATACGTATCGTCATCAAGCGCGATCGGCACGGTGAAGCTCGACGTATCGTCGTCGCTCTCCCAGTCGATACCGTTCAGATTGATCTGATAATGGTCTGCTCCTGCTACATCGTCCCAGCTGATGACGGGCGATGTGTTATTCGTGGGAGTGGTATAGACGAGTGGATTGGTTCCCGTATTCCAGACAGGCGCTGTGGTATCCACGGTGACACTGTCGTCGGGGGCTTCAACATCAGGCAATGCTTCTACATTGCCGGCATTGTCCGTGGCCTGTGTGGCGAACAGGTAGGTACCGTCGCCGCCAGTTACCACATAGCTGAAGGAACCGGTGGTATTGGACAGTTCGGTGTCAACCCAGATCCCGCCATTTACTACGAACAGACTGACGCTGGCAACACCGCTCAGGGCATCGCTCGAATCATAGGACACGACCACGAAATCACTGTTCTGGAGAGTAGCCACGATGTTGGCTTCGCTCGCGGGAGCAGTGACGTCATAGACGATGCCGCCGGTCACGATATGCATATTGCCCGCAACGTCGGCATAGCGGACCAGGACAGTTTTCAGTCCATCAGTAGCGACCCAGCCGGTCAGACCAGACATATCCAGCGACTTGGTCGCGGCATAGTCTTCCGGAATGCTCCAGTTGACGCCATTATCGACGCTGAAGGACATGGTATCCATACCGCTGTCGTCATCATTTGCATCCAGGGTGAGGGTGACGGTGGCGGAATCGGTATAGGTCTCGCCGCCATCCACGATCACGCTGCCGTAGGGCGCGGTATTGTCGAAGTAGACCATGACGCTGGCTGACGTGGTCAGACCAGCCGCATCCGTGCTCATCACGGTCACCACATGCATACCCGTATCGAGTACGCCGGCGGTGATGGTGTGGGTATTGCTGCCGCTCGGAGGGACATAGGCACCACCGTCGATGCTGACTGCATCGCTCTCTCCATCTGCGGTCCAGGTGATATCGATATCGCCATTGGTCCAGGTCGCAGGTTCGGCGGCCGGGGCGACAGAGAATGCAGGATCCG